>CAYZDB010000086.1:0-10363 GCA_964476985.1 uncultured Acidobacteriota bacterium
CCCCAGCAGCGCCGCGACCGCCGGCTCCAGCGCGCGGGCGCGGAGCCCGCGCCAGCGGGCCGCGGCTCCTGCGCCGCGCCGACGACGGGCGGCCAGCGCCGCGTGGCAGCGCGCGCGCAGCGCGTCCGCGTCCGCGCGCGACAGGTCGCGCGGGCCGAGCCCGGCCAGCGCCTCGTCGGCGAGCCGCTCGAGGTCACCGGAGTTCGTCATCGCCCCTCCTTCTCGATCGTCGGAACCGCCAGCTCCCGGGCCAGTTGCCGCCGCGCCCGCATCAGCCGCGCGCGCATCGCCTCCGGCGCGACTCCGCAGACGGCGGCGGCCTCGGTCGGCGTCAGCCCCTCGCCGCCGACCAGCAGCAGCGCCTCGCGCGCGGGCGCCGGAAGCCGGGCCAGCGCCCGCTCCAGCGCGCGCTCGCGCTCGTCGCGTGCCAGCTCGTCGAGCGGTCCGGGCGGCGGCGGCGCGCGCAGCGTGACCCGCGCCAGTTCGCCGACCCGCTCGGCGTCGAGCAGCCGCCAGCGGGCCCAGCTCACGAACAGGTGCCGCGCGACGGTGAACAGCCAGGCCGGCAGGTTCAGCTCCGGGCCGGCCGGCGGCGGGCGCGTGACCAGCCGCAGCCAGGTCTCCTCGAGCAGGTCCTCGGCCACCTCGCGGTGCCGCGCCATGCGCAGCAGGTAGGCAAACAGCCGGGCGCGGTAGGCGTCGTAGATCGCGTCGAAGGCCGAGCTATCCCCGGCCCGCAACCGCTCGACCAGCTCCCGCTCGGCGTCCCGTTCCACGAAGGATCAACGCTCCGGCGCCGCCATCGTGACACGGGCGCGTCACGCTGCGCCTCCCCCGGCGTTACTCCGGCAACGATAGAAGGAGGTCGCAATGGTCCTGGGACTCGCGCTGCTCGCCTTCACCGCCGTGGTCGGCCTGGCCGCGCTCTGGCTGGGGATCTCGTTCGCGATGCGCCCCGCCGAGCGCACCCTGGCGATGCTGCGGCCGCTCTCGCTGGCCGTGATCCTGGCCTCGGCCAGCTCGATCGTCTCGGGCCTGGCGGCCACCTTCGGGGAGGCCGGTCCGGTCACCCCCTCGGTGATGCTGATGGCCGGGCTGGCCGAGGCGATGGTCTCGGCCGGCGTCTGCTTCGCGCTCCTGGCCGTGGCCTGGCTGTGCGTCGCGATCGGGATGCGGCGGCAGGCCTGACGCCGGCGCGCCGCGCGCGCCGCCGCGGGCCGGCCGCTTCCCGCGCGCTCCCCCTACTGCGGCACCCGCTTCCAGACCGACTCGCGCATCGAGTACGGGCTCCACTCGGGCAGCCCCAGCACCGGACCGGTCAGCGGCGTCGCGGCCGGGTCGCCCGGATGCCAGATCATCAGCATCCGGCTCTCGCTCACGGCCGGGTCCTGGCGGACGAAGGCGATCGCGTCGCCGTCGGGTGACCACGTCGGGTCGATGTCGATCGCTCCGGTGACGCGCGGGACCATCAGCGCGTTGGTCGTGCAGATCGCCGTCGTCGGCCAGGCCGCGGCCGGATCGCAGCAGCCGGTGCCGGCGCAGCGGTAGACGATCGCGGAACCGTCCGGCTTGTAGGCCGGCTGGGCGATCTCCCGGGCCTCGCTGGACTGGGTCCAACTGCCCGCCGCGAGGTTCCAGTCGGTGAGCGTGTAGCACGAGGACAACGGATCGAAGCTGCAGGGTCCGGGCGCGGGGTAGACCAGGCGGTCGGCGTGCGAAGCCCACTCGAAGTGCAGGATGCTCGAGCCGTCGGTGATCGGCGCCGGCAGCTCGAGGTCCAGCACGGTGTCATAGACCAGGAGCTGGTTGTCGTCGTCGAGGTAGGCCACGTAGCGACCGGTCGGCGACGCCGTGTACTCCTGCGCGTCGCGGCTCACGACGTTCGTCCCGACCCGCTCGAACGCGGTCGCCCCCGGCGGGCGGCGGAAGACCGCGCCCCGGAAGTAGCTCTGCTCGGCCAGCGGGAAGACGCCGTAGAGCGTGCCATCGTCGACGATCGACGGGAAGAGCAGGCGCGCCATGTACTGCTCGGTCGCCGGGACGTCGACGCCCGCGGCGCTGACGGCGCCGGAGAGCGAGGCCAGGCCGGCGCCGTAGAGGTGACCGTGCCCCTGGTAGATCAGCGCTCCGCCGGCCGAGAGCGACGGCCGGCCCTGCTGTCCGTTCTGGTTGGCGATCGGGCTGACCCCGACCCAGCGCGTTTCCGCCGGGAAGTCCGGGTCGACGAGCAGCACGCCCCAGTGGTGGCGCGGGTTCCCGCTCGCGTAGCTCGCGCCCATGTTGACGGCGATCACGTCGCGCGGCGGGGCCGCGATCGCGGGCGGGTTGTCGGGCAGCGTGTCGGACCAGGCGGGGGCGCGCGTCGTCTCGTAGCGCACGACGCGGTGCCCGGCCGGGCCCTGCAGCCAGGCCAGGTGGTAGTGGCTGGAGCCGTCGACGTCGAGCGCGGGAGCGGCGTCCTCGGTCGCGGTGTCGAGGCCGAGCACGGTCGGCGTCGTCTCGAACAGGGTCGGGTTCGCGAAGTCGCGCAGCGGGAAGCGGCGGACGTGGAGCCGCGGAACGCCCGGGATCCCGTCCGGTGAAGTCCCCGGAACGCGCCGCACTGCGGCCACGGCTGTCATCGCGCTGCCGCCCGGCGTGTGGTGCACCAGCGCCGCGCGGCTCACTTCCTGCGGCTGCCCCGCGGAGGCCGGCGTCACGACGCCGACGCCGGTCGCGGCGTACGGCTCGGCGTTCGCGGCGACGAAGCGCGAGGCGACGATCTCGGTCGCGCCTTCGGGGTTGTAGGGGGTGGTGGACGCCGCGTCCCAGGCCACCACCGCGCCGCCGGCGTCGCCCGAGACCGAGGGCGCGTTGCGGGAAGAGGTCGGCGCGCCGGAGTGGGCCACGTCCACCCGTCCTCCGCCGGCCCCCTGGGGCGCGGTCCAGGTCACGCCGTCGGTCGAGCTCTGGGTAAAGACCTCACGCTGCAGCGAGTCGCCGAACTGCGGGTCGTAGTAGGTCGCGAACTGCGTGAACGCGCGCCACAGCCGGCCATCGGCGACGGTCAGGTCGACCTCTCCCTTGTGCAGCCCATCGCTGCTCGTGCCGCTCCCGGGCGCGCCGAACTCGACCGGCGCGCCGAAGCTCGCCCCGCCGTCGGTCGACCGCGCGTGGAGCAGCGCGTTCTCGATCCCGCCGTCGGTCGGCACCCTCGTCGCGGCGACGTGGACCGATCCGTCGGCCATCACCGCCACCGACGGATCGCGCAGCGCCGTCCCGGCGAGTGGCGCGATCGCGACGACGCTCGCCGCGGGCGACGCTCCCTTCGCGAACGAGGCGCAGCGCGCCGCGCCGGCGGCGTCGACCCAGACCACGTGGAAGGCGTGGTCCGGCCCGACCGCGACGTCCGGCAACTGCGGCGCGGACGGCGGGCCCAGCAGCTCGGTCCCGGCGACGGTCGGGGCGATCGCGATCGGGACGCGGAAGCCACCGTCGGTCGGCGCGGCGTCGGTGAAGAGCAGCCGCAGCGCGCCGCCGGAGGCGTGCCGGTCGACCCAGGCCACGCCCACGGTGCCGTCGGCGTGCGCCGCGAGCGCCGGGTTGTACGCGTTGCGATCGGGGTGGGACAGCGCCACGCCCGGCGCCGCGCCCCAGCGCCGCACGCCGAACGGCAGCAGGTTGCTGCCGTGCGAGGCCGCGGTCAGGCGGAGCGGGCCGCTCGTCGCACCCGCCGGGATCCGGAAGACCAGCCCGAACGGCTCGGTCCGATCCACGAACACCGGCTGGTCCGACAGCGTCAGCACATTGCGCGCCGGATCGGTCGCGAAGCCCGTGCCATGCAGCTCGACCTCTTCGCCCTCGAACCCGGGATCGATCCGCGCCAGCGTCAGGACCGGCGGCAGGACGTGGAACGGCAGCACCTGGTCCGCGTCGCGCCCCTGGACCCGCAGTCCGACCGACTCGGCCTGGTTGTCGGTGTCGGGGACCCGCAGCGTGTAGTGGTCGGCCTCCGTGGCGAGCATCACCTGCTTGTCCCCGCCGAACAGCGCCGTCGCCTTGGTCTCCGCGCCGGCCGCCTGGGGCGGCATGAACTCGCCCGTCAGCTCGATCGTGTCGCGCAACTGTGCCGTGCCCGGCGTGACCGAGAAGAGCCGCGGACCGGACACGAGGCGATAGGAGCGAACGACCGGACCCAGCGTCTCGTCCCCGCAGCTCGATCGCAGGCCGACGTCGCGCGGTCCGCGGTCCCACGCCGGCCCGAAGGCGTCGGCGCCGGTGAAGCGGCAGGTCGCGCCGTCGTTGACCGCTCCGAGGTCGGTGAAGGCGGGGGAATTCGCCGCGTCGACCGCGCAGGTCATCGGCAGGTCGTCGACCGTGATGTAGGGGATCGTGAAGTCGATCTCGATCGGGATGAAGTAGATCTCGATCTCGAACGAGCGGGTGCAGCCGGAGGGGTTGCAGGAGGCGTTGTGGAAGTCCTGCGAGAGCGTGGCCTCGACCGGGATCGTGCCGTGGACGTAGACGACCGGCGGCTCGCCGCCCCACAGCGGATGCAGGACGGCCGCGGCCAGGGAGCCCGAGACCGGGTCGACCGGCGCGGCGGTGGCGATCGCGTCCATCGCGGTCGAGGCGGCCTCGATCGCGGCCAGGATCGGTTCGACGATCGTGTTGACCATCGCCGCCGCCGTGCAGATCGCGGCCGCGAGCGGCGAGGCGGCGCCGAAGCTGAAGATCGCGGCGATCGTCGACAGCCCGCAGGCGACGTTCAGCGCGGTCTGCACGTCGCTCAGGATCTCGTCGATGATGTTCAGCACGTCGACGATGTCGCGCACGACGTCGCGGACCGCCCGCCCCTCGCACATGATCGAGCCGAGCGGGCTGCCGTGCAGCGCGGCCTTGGCGTCGCGCACCCGCTGCAGCAGGTCCTGGAAGCTCGGCGTGCCCAGGATGCAGTCGGTCACCGCCAGGTCGGCCGCGGCCCGCGCCATCAGGTCGGCGCGCATCGTGGCGACCGCGTCGCGCATCGCGGTCATGTCGTCGTGGAAGGGCTGGACCTCCCACGGCTGGAGCAGGCCGGTCTGGACGAACCAGGGATCGAGCTTGGCGTCGAACAGCACCAGCAGCGCGTCCAGCTCGTCGATGAACGCCGCGGTCTCGTTGCCGGCCACGCCCGGCGTCGGATCGGGTGGCAGCGGTCCGACGAGGTAGTCCACCGGCGGCGAGAAGACGCCGTTGACGATCACCTGGACCTGGTTGATCACGTTGGGCGTGGCCATCGGGACGGCCAGGTCGATCCGCGTCTCCGCGACCGCGAAGACCGCCTGGTCGATCGTCAGCGTTTCGCCGCTGGGGAGGTCGGTGTAGCTGAAGCGCACCTGCACCAGCGCGCGGTCGCTCCCGAAGTTCTGGCCGTAGATCGCGACGTTCGCGCCGAACGACGCGCCCGGCGGCGTGATCGACTGGATCTCCGGCGGGCCCTGGCCGACGACGAGGTAGAAGGCGCTCTCGCCGGCCGGCGGCGCGTCGACCAGCGTCGTCGCCGGCGTGGTGACGAGCCGGTTCGGCGGGTCGAGCACGGTGGCCGCGAGCGGCGCCCGGAAGACCTGGTACGGCGCGGTTCCGCCCGACCAGTTCAGCGTGACCTCGCCCGCACCGGGACCGCGCGCGACCGAGAGCGCGATCGCGTCGGCCAGCAGCGGAAGCTGCGCGCCGGCGGCGAGGGAGACCACGACAAGCAGCACGAGGAATCGCGACGCGAGCGGACGACGGCCGGGCATGGTGCCCTCCCCAGGGAACCGATCCGGCAGAAGATAACAAAGTTAGGCTGTCGATTTTGGTGTTTTTGACGCGAAATTAAAAAAGAAAGGCGCGGCCGATCTCCAGTTCCCGCAAGGACTTGGGCCCAGGACGGAAGGCCGCGGACGCGTGCGGTAGGGCGCGGGAGGAAGGCGAGGTGGCGCCCGCATCCGCGGGGCGACCGGGCGCGCGGCCGCTCCGACTCCGGCCGCTCCGCGGCGACCGCCCCGGCCGCTCCGCGGTTACGGCCCCAGCCGCTCCGCGGCTACGGCCCCAGCCGTTCCGCGGCCAGCCGGTTGACCAGCTTGCCGTCGGCCGCCCCCTGCAGCCGCGCCATCGCGGCCTTCATCACCGCGCCCAGGTCCTTCTTCGACGAAGCCCCGGTCTCGGCGATCACCGCCTCCACCACGGCGCGCACCTCGTCCTCGGAGAGCGCCTTCGGCAGGTAGCCCTCGACGATCGCCAGTTCGGCTTCTTCCTGCGCCGCGAGGTCCTCGCGCCCGCCCTTGCGGTAGGCCTCGATCGACTCGCGCCGCTGCTTGGCGTAGGCCGAGAGCAGGCGCGTGACCTCGGCGTCGTCCAGGTGGTAGTCGAGCCCCTTCGTCTCGCGCAGGGCGACCTCGCCCTTGAGCACCTCGGCCTTGAGCATCCGCAGCGTCGCCAGGCGCTTCGCGTCCTGCGCCTTCATCGCGGCCTTCAGGTCGTCCAGCAGCCGGTCTCTCAGCGCCATGAGAACCTCCCCGTCGCGGGGAAGGATGCCACGCGCGGCCGGCCGCGTCAGCGGCAGTCGCGCGCGCGCAGGTCGCGCAACTGGCCGCCGGCGTCGGTCCCCGCCAGCCCGCGCGTGCCGTCCGCCGCGACGCCCAGCACCAGGTAGAAGTAGGCGGCGCCCGGCGCGGGCGACTCCCCTTCCGCGAAGGCCCGGTCGTTCGGGTTGGCGTCGCGGCCGTTCTGGCAGGTGCCGTAGAAGCGCGCGCGGACCATCTCCAGCGTGCCGCGGTGGAACTCGTAACGAGCCGAGCGCGGCTCGGCGGTCCAGCTGAAGTTCGAGAGGCCGGCGACCCGGTCGTGGACGGCCGTCAGCGTGATCGCCGCCGACGGGACGCCGCGCGTGGCGTCGCCGGCGAACGGATCGCAGGCGTCGCCCGCCCCGTCGCCGTCGGCGTCGGCCTGCGCCGTGTCGCCGACGAAGGGACAGCGGTCGCACGCGTCGCCGACGCCGTCCAGGTCGAGGTCGGCCTGCGCCGGGTCCTTCGCCGCCGGGCAGAGGTCGCAGGCGTCGCCCGCCCCGTCGACGTCGGCGTCGGCCTGGCTCGCCTGCGCGATCAGCGGGCAGTTGTCGGCCGCGTCCGTGAAGCCGTCGCCGTCGCGGTTGACGCCCGCGCAGCGCAGCGGCGTGCCGGGGTCGGTCGCCTCGAACGACGCGCCGGGAAGCCGCACGCCGTGCAGCGCGTTGACCGTGCTGTCCTGGGCGCTTCCGTCGAGGCGCCAGTTGCCGCGCAGCGCCGCCGGCAGCGGCGAGCTGTAGAATCCGCACTGGGCCCCGGCGCGCAGCTCGGCCTCGCTGCGCGCGGCGGCCCACCAGCGGACCTCGTCCAGGTCGCCGCGGTAGGTCTCGAACGACCCGAAGCCGCCGCCGATCCGCAGCGCCCCGGTCCCGGCCCAGGAGATCGCGCCGGGGGCGAAGCAGAAGTTGTCGAGCGCGCCATTCAGGAAGATCCGCTGATAGGTCCCGTCGTAGGTCAGCGCGACGTGGGTCCAGCGGGTCAGCGGGATCCGCCCGATCGAGTAGCAGTAGGCCGCGTCCGATCCGCGCCCCAGGCTGAACTCGACCCAGCCGTCGGGGACCAGCCGCAGCGCGACCCCGCGCGTGTCGGACGGCCCCGCGCCGCGCCGATCGATCACCCGCTGGTACTGGTTCGAGCCGATCCCGGGGCGGATCCAGGCCTCGACCGTGAAGGCGTTGCCGGGGGTGTCCAGCAGGGCGTTGGCCGGGACCTCGAGGTAGTCCTCCTCGGTGTCCCCCTCCAGCCGCAGCACGTTCTGCCGCGTCGGCGAGACCGTCAGCGAGATCGTCGCCGGCGCGCTGTCGCGGTACTCGGTGTCGCGCGCCCGGACCTGGAACGAGTCGGGACCGGAGTAGCCCGCTTCGGGCACGTAGCGGAAGCGCGCGCTGCGCGGGCCCGACAGCCGGACCTCGCCGTGCGCCGGCGGCGTGACCAGCTCGAAGCGCACGATCCCGCTGTCGGCGTCGGTCCCCTGGAGAACTCCCGACGCGACCCCTTTCGTGACGGCGTACGCGGCCGGGCTGACCACCGGATTGCTGAAGGGCCCCGCCGCCAGCGTGAAGCTCTTCGTCAGCGCGAGCTGCCCGTTCTGGTAGTACTCGACCGTCCAGTTGCCGAGCGAGCCGGAGCCGGGCAGGAAGGTCTGCCAGTAGAGCCAGTCGTAGGCCGCGGGGGCGGTCCAGGTGGTGCTGTCGTCGGCGTAGACCGTGCCGTCCGGCTTGCGGAACACGACGCGCGAGACGTCGCCCGCGTGGATGTCGGCGTTGCGGTGCCAGAAGAAGAAGGCGTTGGCGGCCGGGTTCTGCTCGACGCGCGTCACGTCCGGGTAGCGTTCCTTGATCGTGTAGATGTCGGGCGTGTAGATCGTCAGGCCGGCCGAGTAGACGCTCATCGCGTTGTCCTGCGTGTGCGCCGGCTGCGGCGGCTTCCAGAGCGTCGTGCCCGGGCGGCAGGCGCCGGCGAACGGCTCCTGTGCGGTTCCATCGGCGTCGCCGACCTCGAAGTGCACGTGCGGGTCGGACGAGAAGCCCGAGCTGCCGACCAGCGCGAGCGGTTGGCCCTCGAAGACGCGCTCGCCCGCCCCGACCAGGGACGACCACTTGCGGTGGTGCAGGTAGAGCCCGGTGCTGCCGTCGTCGTGCTGAACGTAGACGAAGTTGTTGGGACCGTTGCCGCCGATGAAGGCGGAGCGGTCGAAGAAGCCGTCCTCGGCCCGGATCACCGTCCCCGCCGCGGCGGCGACGATGAAGCGTCCCTCGTCCATCTCGACGAAGTCGCGGATCATCACGTCGTTGCCGGCGTGGGTGTCGTAGGTGATCGCGCGACAGGCCCAGTCCTGGATCCCCCCGGACGGGTCGAGGTCGACGTAGTTGAAGCTGTGCTGCCAGTCCTGGGCCAGGAGCGGCCAGCGGAAGCGGACCGTGACCGGCGGGCCATCGGGGCTGGCGGGGCGGGGCCCGAGCTGCGCGGGGTCGAGGCCGTCGTCGGCCGCGGGCTGCCGCGGGGGGTGGACCGGCGTCAGCGCACCTTCCGTGCCGGAGACGGCGGACTCCCCGGCGGTGGTCAGGCCCCCTAGCGCGGCAGACAAAGCGAGCAGTATCAGAGCTTTACTGGGAGTTTTGGCCATGATCGACTCGGCGCATGCAGGCTCCGGATGCGACTAATGAGGTACGCCGATACGATTAGCCGAACCAGCGACATCGTGGTCCCTCGCGGCAGCCCCACCGCGCGGAGCCAGCCGATGCACCTGGCAGGTGCCGCCATGAGCCATCTCCCGTCCGCTCGCGTCCTCCTGCTCGCTTCCTCGCTCGCGCTCGCGGGGCTCGCCGCGGCGCCCGCCCCGGCGCGCGCCGCCGAGGCCCGGATGGCGGTCGACCCCGCGCTCGCCGCGGCGGACGAGCCGCTGCGCGTCACCGGCGCCAACCCGCGGCGATGGAACAAGCCGATCGCCTTCGGCCCGTACCGCACCGGGACCGTTCGCGACGCCGGCGCGATCGGCTGGTCGGTCGAGCTGCTGGGGCTCGGCGCGGCCGGTTCCAAGCGCCCCTACGCCTTCACGCTCGAGACCCCCGGCGGCCCGGTCGACGCCGAGTGCTACCAGAAGGGGCTCGAGGGCTGGCACCAGGCGAGCGGCATCACCGTCGACCTGCGCGCCGCGATGGGCAAGCCCGCGCTGGTCTGCGCCTTCCGCACCGCCCCGGGGGAAGCGAAGGACGGCGGGGCGTGGATCCTCGAGCTGGCCGCGGCGAAGAAGCTGACCGGCGGCTTCGTCGGCGTGCTGCGCCCCGCGGACGAGGCGACCGGCGGGTCGATGACGGTCCGCTCGGTCCACGCGCTCGAGAAGTCGCCGATTCCGCTCGGCTCGCCCGCCGGCTACGCGGTCGAGCGCGACGGTCAGGCCGCTGCCGCGGTCGAGGTGATCAACGCGGGCCGCGTCTGGATGCCCAGCTCGTCCGCTCCTGCGCCCGCCCCGGCTGCGCTTCCCGCGGCGCTCGCCGCGCTGCTGCTGTTCGAGCCGCCGGAGTAGGGCGCCGAGGGCGGGGTCCCTCCGTCGTGTGCCGGGGTCCGGGTCTCCGCCCGGGCGCCGGTCGCGGGACCCGGAACGAGACTAACTGCTGTTGACAGTCTGGTTAGCCTCCCCCATGATGCGCGCCCCCCGCCATCCGGCGGGAAGAAGAGGGAGGGTTCTGTGGGGAAGAGACTGCTCGTCACTTTCGTCCTGTTGGCCGGCACCGTATCGGGGGCCGCGCTGGCCCAGGAGAACTTCACGAATGGACCGGTCTGGTCGTGCGCCGCCT
>CAYZDB010000087.1:0-10307 GCA_964476985.1 uncultured Acidobacteriota bacterium
CGGCTTCGCGGCCGCGCCTTCCGGCGACCTCGTCGCAGCACGCGCCCCCGCGCGCTGCGCTGCTGCGGATCCGTTCCCCCCGTCGAACGCGTGATGTCGCTTGTCATCCGGACGCGGACGGCGTACCAATGCGTCGGGAGCGCTCGGTCCCGCGTCCCGTTGCTTCAGACATCGCTGGCGAGGAAAGGCATGCGGGATCGAACTGCACACTCGCGTGGCGGCGTGGGATGGCGACGCCTCGCGCTCCTTGCGCTGGTACTGGGCGCGTCGGCCTGCGCGGCGATCGCGGCAGGCGGCGTTGCCCCCGGCGGCGTCGTTCCCACCGAGGAGCCGACGGTGTCGCGCGACGACGAGACCGTCGTGATCACCGGCGAGGGGCTCTCCGCACTGATCGGCACCCCCGTCGACCAGCTGGGGATCTTTCGCTTCGACCCGTCCTCGCAGGCTTTCGTGCCGATCCCCTTCCAGGTCGACGAGCGGTTGGACGTGACCTTCTCCGTGGGGGGCCAGGGCGAGTTCGTCGAAGAGGACATGTACGACGTGCTCGGCCTCGACGACGGCCTGCTGGACGAGCAGGACGAGCTCGTCTTCCTGTTCGGCGACGGCGGCCCCCAGGCGCCGACGGGCGCCGCGTGGCCGGCCGGCACGGCCAGCATCCGCTACGAGACGATGGTGGAGGACGACCGCAGCGGGCAGCAGCCGGTGATGCGCTGGGCCTACCTCTTCGCCGGCCCGGCGCTGCAGCGCTCCCCGGTCGCCTACGTCGCGTGGGGCGGCAGCGCTTCCAGCTCGATCGTCACCTCCCGCTTCTCGCTCGACTTCACCGACCGCTGGCTGTTGACCGGGTTCCGCGTCACGCCGCCCTGCGGCAGCGGTGCCGACCTGATCGACCGGCTGAAGATCCGGTCCGCGCCGCTGGGCCTGCCGAGCGTCGACGAAGAGGTGCTGAATCTCAACTCCGAATTCCTCGGCGGGCTGGTCGGCCCGATCCGCGCCGTGCGCTCGGTCCGGGGCGCCAAGAGCGGCGTCAACACGATCCACTACGACGTGGTTTCGCGCGGGCGATGGACCCGGCTCGTCCACCTGCGGGTCCACCCGCTCGACCGCTTCGACGTCTACTTCGACTGGCTTCCGCGCAGCAACGCGCTGTTCTTCCGCGACGGGATGGCCGGACCGGTGCCGATCAACGGCGTGCCGGACCCGTCGGTGAGCACCAGCTTCGCGGCCTGGAACCTGGTGCGCGGCCCCGGCGGCGGGATGTTCGTGGTCTACGACGCGCCGCCGTCGCCGTTCTTCTCGGAGCGGCGGCTCTACTACCGCGACGACGCCGGCTACAACGACGCGCCGGCCGGCACCGGCCACTACCCCGACGAGGACGATTCGGCGTACGGCACGCACGGCCTGTCGATCCTGAACGTGCAGGAGTGCAACTTCGAGCGCGTGGACGTCGGCTTCCGCGTCGAGCCGCTCTGCTCGGCGGAGGGGAGCCTCGACCTGGCCCTGGCGCACTTCGAGCTGGTGACCGATCCGCTCGAGGTCGAGGCCACGCCGCAGAGCGCGGCGCTCGGGACGGTGCGGGGACTGACCGTCGCGCGCGACGGGTCCGACGTCGTCCTGAACTGGCCCGCTGCCGGCGGCGCCGCGTCCTACCGCATCTACTCGACCCTCTCGATGAACTTCCCGTTCGCGTCCTGGGCGCTCCAGGAGGAAGTCTCGGGGACGGAGTACTGCGACGAGGACGAGGCCGTCCGGACCGGGACCAAGGCCTACTCGATCGTCGCCGTGGGGGCCGACGGCACCGAAGGGCTCTGGTAGCGGGCGACGGGGACGCGCCGGCGTTCAGTTCAGCCGGATCAGCCCCAGGTACCAGCGCACGACCGGCTCGCCCCACAGCGCGAACAACGCCGCCGCCGGCGTCAGGAAGCAGCCGAAGGGGAGCTCGCGCGTCATCGTCCACCGCCCGCCCAGCAGGAAGGGCAGCGCGACCAGCGTCCCGACCAGCGATCCGCCGAAGATCGTCACCACCACGCCCGGCAGCCCGAGGTAGGCGCCGACCGCCGCCATCAGCTTGAGGTCTCCGCCACCGAGCGCCTCGCGCCGGAACAGGACCTGCCAGAGCCACCCGACCAGGAAGAGCGCGCCAAACCCGGCGGCGGCCCCGGCCAGCGCGGTGGCGAGGCGCGGCCCCGCCGTCCCCGGCCCCACCGCGAGCCGCGCCAGGTCCAGCCGCGCGTTCCAGGGCGCGGAGGCCAGGCCCAGCACGAGCAGCGGCAGCGTGATCCGGTCGGGCAGCAGCTTGTGGTCCCAGTCGGTGAAGAAGAGCGCCAGCATGGCCGACAGGAACGGCAGCAGGACCAGCGTCTCGAGCGTGATCCCGTAGCGCCAGCCGGCGGCGAGCCAGAGCGCGGCGTTCGCGGCCTCGACGAAGGGGTAGCGGGCGGCGATCGGCGCGCGGCAGGCCGCGCACTTCCCGCCCAGCACGAGCCACGAGACGACCGGGACGTTGTGATACCAGGCGATGGCCGCCCCGCAGGCCGGGCAGGACGAGCGCGGCCGCACGACCGAGCGCCGGAGCGGCACCCGGTAGATCACGACGTTGAGGAACGAGCCGACGACCAGCCCGACCAGGCCGAGCAGCACGAACCCCTCGATCCGCAGCAGTTCCGCCGTCGTCACGGCTGCCTCTGGAAGCTCTGCCCCGGCGCCGGGAGGACGGTGCAGGTGGCCCGGTCGAGGTGGAACGGGTTGCCGGCGACATCGACCGGAACGGCGCCCAGCAACCCGGCCTCGACCAGCGCCGCGAGCGACGGCGGGCAGCCGCCGCGGGCCGCGCGCCAGGTCTCGACCGCCTGGCCGGCCTGCTGCAGCTCGAACTGCACGCGCGTCCGCTCGTACCACTGGGCGACGACCTGGCGCGTGTTCTCGTCGGTGGTCGAGTCGAGGATCGCACGGTACTCGCGCAGCGCGGCCGCGACGTCCCCTTCCCGCTCCAGCATCTTCGCGGCCAGCCGCATCAGCTGCGGCGGCGCCTTCGGCATCCGCGAGGCGCGCGCCCAGTAGTCGCGCGCGCAGGCGTAGTCCTTCAACCCGTAGCACTCCCACCCGGCCCAGTAGGCCAGCTCCCAGTTGTCCGGGTTGCGCTCGAGCCCCTTGTCGAACAGGCGCAGCGCGCGCCGCGGGTCCTTCGCCTCCATCGACATGATCAGCGAGCCGATCAGGTAGGGCTCGACGTAGCGCGGGTCGAGCTCGGTGATCGCCCCGGCGAAGACCTGGTCGAGGTAGTCGTAGCGCGTCGCGTCCTCGTAGTTGGAGTAGTACTGGATCGACCAGATGTAGAGCAGGTCGGCCAGCGTCTCCTCCTGCCCCAGCGCCAGGGCCCGCAGGAACGGCCCCTTTGGCAGGTAGAGCAGCGAGGGGGGGACGCGCTCCCCGCCGGCGGCCTCGAGCCGCGCCCGGGCGCCCAGCACGACCCCGGCGAGGACCGCGATCAGCCCGGCGAGCGCGAGGCCGCGCCGGATCACACCAGGTCCCGCCGCCGGAAGGCCAGGCACGCCACCGTCAGCAGCAGCGCGGCGTAGCCCAGCTCGTAGACCGTGGCCGTCGCGACCCGGTCCCACGGGATCGGGACGCCGTGCACGGCGAGCGCCCGGACGTCGCCGTACTCGAGGTCCGGCAGCGCGAAGTAGACGGCGCCGACCAGCGTGCGGAAGGCCCCCGCAGGCAGGCGCTCCTGCAGCAGCGGCAGGGCCCAGGCCAGGTGCCCGACGACGTAGACCGCGGCCGTGAAGAGCGCGGCGAAGATCGGCGTGGAGAACGACGAGAAGAAGACCGCCGCGGCGGTGATGAAGGTCAGCTCGACCCAGAGCATGAAGACCGCGACCAGCAGTGAGGCGGTGAACTCGCCGCGCAGCGCGACCAGCCCCAGCAGGGCAGCTGCCATGACCGCGACCATGATCGTGATCGCCGCGGACAGGCCGAGGAACTTCCCCAGCAGGTACTCCCAGCGCGCGATCGGGGTGGAGAGCGTGACCTGGACCGTCCGCCGCTCCATCTCGCGGAAGATGATCCCGACCCCGACGAACAGCGCGATCATCAGGCCGAAGACGTTGATCGCCGAGAGCCCGACGTCCTTGATGATCTTCCCCCCTTCGCCCACGGTCAGCAGCGTCAGGGTCCGCGACAGCAGGATCAGCGCCAGCGCGAAGAGCAGCAGCAGGTAGAGGATGCGGTGGCGGATCGCCTCCGCCAGCGTGGCCTGCGCGACCGCGAGGATCCGCCTCATGCCGCCGCCCCGTCGCGGCCCGCTGCGGGCTCGTCGGCCAGGGTCCGCAGGAAGAGGTCCTCGAGCGTCTCGCGCTGCGGGGTCAGCATCACCGGGTGGGCCCCGGCGGCACGGACCGCGGCGAAGATCTCCTCGGCCTGCATCGCGGCCGGGAAGCGCCACAGGCGCTCCTCGCCGCGCTCGGAGACCAGCTCCGCGCCGGCCACGGCTCCGCCGCCCCGGGTCTCGACCTCCCAGCCGCGCACGCGGCGCGAGGCGAACAGCTCGCTGACCTGCTCGAGCGCGCGCAGCCGGCCGTCCTTGAGGATCGCCACCCGGTCGCAGAGCATTTCGGCATCGGTCAGCACGTGCGAGGAGAACAGGACCGTCGTTCCGCGCTCGCGCAGCGAGAGGATCAGGTCGCGGAACTCGCGCCGCCCGACCGGGTCGAGCCCGCTCATCGGCTCGTCGAGGATCACGAAGCGCGGCCGCGCGACCAGCGCGCGCGCCATCCCGGCGCGCTGCACCATCCCCTTGGAGTACTTGCGCAGCTTGCGTCCGGCGGCCGCCGTGAGCCCGACCTGCTCGAGCAGCTCCGCGGCCCGCGTGCGCAGCTCGCGCTCCGGGACGCCGTGCAGCCGCCCCGCGAACTGGACCAGCTCGAGCCCGGTCAGGTCGTCGGGAAAGTAGGGCGACTCCGGCAGGTAGCCGGTCCCGCGCCGCGCCGCGGGGTCGGCCGCGGGGAGGCCGTGGAGGGTGACGCTCCCGGCGTCCGGGAAGATCAGACCCAGCGCCAGCTTGATCGTCGTCGTCTTGCCCGCGCCGTTGGGACCGAGCAGCACCAGGCACTCGCCCGCGCGGACTTCGAGCGAGAAGCCGTCGAGCGAGGTGAACGGCCGCTGCCAGAAGTGCGTCTTGTACTTCTTGCTGACCCCCCGGTAGACGAGGGGGGCTGGACCGTCCATGGCATCGCTCCCCGGCAAGCCGCGCTCGGTGAAAGACTTATGCCCCGCGACCGGGGTGTGTCAAGCGACGCGGCCCAGCGGCCGTCCCGGGTCCGGGAGCCCGGCCTCCCGCGCCAGCCGCAGGTACAGCCGCTCCTGCTGGCGGACCATCTCGGAGACGTCCCAGCGCGGCGCGTCCGCGGCCGCGGCCTCGCCCATCCGCAGGCGGCGCTCCGGCTCGCCCAGCAGGGCCGCGATCGCCTCCCCCAGCCGGCCGGGGTCGCGCGGCGGGCAGAGCAGGCCCGTGACGCCGTCGCGGACCGCCTCCGGCGTTCCGTCGACCGCGGTGGCCACGACCGGGACCCCGGCCGCCATCGCCTCCGGGACCACCATCGGCAGCCCCTCGTGCAGGGACGAGAGGACGAACAGGTCGAGGTCGCCGACGACGACCTCGGGATCGCGTCGCCAGCCCAGCAGGTGGAACCGGCCGGCCAGCCCGGCTGAGGCGGCGGCCTGCTCGACCGCCGGCCGCAGCACCCCGTCGCCGACCAGCACGAAGTGCGAGCCGGGGACGCGCGCGGCGGCGTGGGCCGCGGCCCGCACGAAGTCGACCGGCGCCTTCTGCGGCTTGAGGCAGCCGACCATCCCGGCCAGCGGCGTGCCCGCCGCCAGGCCCAGCTCGGCGCGCAGGCCCCCGCTGCGCCGCGCCCCGGCGAAGCGCGCCGTGTGGACGCCGGGCCGGATGATCTCGAAGGCCTCGAAGGGCGCGATCTCCTCCCGCGCGCCGGCCCGCGCGTTGGCCTCGGAGACCGCGACGAGCTGCGTCGTGACCCGCGCTGCGGCGCGCTCGAGCGCGACGTAGAGCGCGTGCGCGCGGCGCGACTGCCAGGGGTGGAAGCCCCAGCCGTGGACGGTGTGGACGACGATCGGCACCCCCGCCGCCGCGGCCGCGAAGCGCCCCAGCACCCCGGCCTTCGAGGAGTTGGTGTGGACCACGTCGGGGCGCTCGCGGCGGAACAGCGCGAGCAGCTCGGCGAAGGCCCGCGCGTCGTCGCGCGGCCGGACCTCGCGCACCCGGTGCGGCACCGTGGTGAAGGGCGCGCCGGTCAGCGTGCGCGCGGCCTCGTCGAGCAGCCCGCCGGGGCCGGCCGCCAGCTGCGGCGCGAAGCGCCGGCGCTCCAGCCGGGTCACGGTGTCGAGCGCCAGCCCCTGCGCGCCGCCCAGCTCGAGCATCGTGATCAGCTGGAGCACGCGCAGCGGGCGCCCGCCCGCGCCGCCGCCGGGCGCCGGGCCGCTCACGCGAGCCGCTCCGCGGCGATCGCCGCGGCGGCGTCCCGGCCATCGAGCAGCGCGCGCTCCATGTAGCTGTAGGTCCAGGCCCCGAAGCGGCCGATCGAGCGGATCCCGGCCCCGTTGAGGCGGCGCATCGCGGCCTCGACGGTCGGGGTGCGGCGCGGGTCGAACAGCACGTAGGCCGGGTCGAGCAGCGCCGCCTCGGCGCAGACGATCCGGTCGGCGGGGCGCAGGACCCCGGTCGCCTCGAGCCCGGCGCGGGCCTGCGCGACGAGCGTCTCCGTCGGCGGAAGCGGCGTCCCCGGCCGGTGGTAGAACTCGACCGAGAGCGACGAGCAGCCGGCGGGGGCCAGCGAGCGCGCGACGTTCGAGGGGAACCCGACGCGGTAGAACGGCAGCTCGGGGTCGGGGAAGTAGATCCAGTGCGCGCCGTCCGCGACCCCGGGCCGGTCGATCCCCAGCTCCAGGTCGATCACCGCGCTCCAGCGCAGCGCACCGGCCATCTCGGCCAGCGTCATCCCCAGCCCGGGACAGCCGTCGATGCCGCGCACGCGCTGCAGCAGGTACGGGAGCGGCAGGGTCGAGACGACCGCCTCGAACGGCAGGACCTCCCCTCCCTGCAGCACGACCCGCCGCTCGCGCGCGTCGATCGAGACCACGCTGGCGCCGCAGCGCAGGTCGTCCCCGACCCGCTCGGCCAGCGCCTCGGCCAGGATCCCGATCCCCCCCTCCGACGGGTAGCGGAAGCGCGGGTTGTAGCCCATCCCGGCGTTCTTCAGGCCGAGCGCGCCGTGCACGACCTGCGCCAGGTCGGGCCGCGGCACGGCCCACGAGACCCACTCGGCGGTCAGCTCGTCGGGCGCGCAGCCGAAGAGCTTCGTGTTGTACGGGATCATGAACCCCTCGGCGATCCCGTCGCCGAAGACGCGCCGGGCCCACTCGCCGAACGGCAGCTCCTCGGGCCGCTCGGGGAGCGGCGTCTTCGCCGCCTCGACGAAGTCGAGCAGCATCTTCGCGACCAGCGCCGGCGGCAGGCCGTGCAGGTTGGCCTGGTAGGGGAAGTCGAGCCGCGCGCCCCGCGAGCAGATGAAGGCCCGGCGCTCGACCTGCATCATCCGGCCGCCGGTCAGTTCCTCGACGAAGGCCGTCGTCTCGGGGTCGCGCAGGTGCAGGTAGTGGCCGGTGAAGTCGAAGGTGAAGCCGTCGACCCGGCGCGAGCGCGAGAGGCCGCCCGGCACGGGCTCCTTCTCCAGCACGAGGCGCGGGACGCCGGGGAGCAGCCGCCGCAGGTGGTACGCCGTGGCGAGCCCCGCGAGGCCCCCGCCGAGGATCAGGATCATCGCCGCCCCGTGCCCTTCCCGGTCCGCATCCCGCTCATAGTGACATGTCGATCGACTTCAGCCAGAGCGCCAGCCCGAGCGCCGCCGCCAGCAGCGCCCCCAGGATCCCGAGCGCCCAGCCCGGCGGGACCATCGTCAGCGCCACCCCCGCGGACCCCAGCACCACGCTGGCCGCGACGTTGGCCCGCACCGTGGCCCGCACCGACAGCTTCCACCGCCGCAGCCGCAGCGCGACGTGGTCGGGGCTCCCCAGCATCACCGGCATCCCGCGCCGCCAGCGGATCCACATCACGAACAGCATGTCGAACAGCGGCACTCCCAGGATCAGCAGCGGGGCCAGCACGCCGAGCGGGTCGATCCGGGTGTACGAGTTGGCGACCGCCATCGCGCCCAGCAGGAAGCCGCTGAAGAGGCTGCCGGTGTCGCCGAGGTAGATCTTCGCCGGGTGCACGTTGTAGCGCCGGAATCCGATCAGCGCGCCAGCCAGCGCCGCGCCGAGGAAGGCGGTCGTCAGCCGCCCGTCGGCGAAGGCCAGCACCGCGAAGAAGGCCGCCGCGACCGCCCCGACGCCGGACGACAGCCCGTCCATGATGTCGATCAGGTTGAAGGCGTTGGTCGCGGCGACGATCCAGAGCACCGTCAGCGGGATCGCGACCCAGGCCGGCAGGTAGGTCAGCTGGATGAAGACCCCCGCCTTGACCAGCACCGCCGCCGCGAGGACCTGCCCGGCGAGCTTGGAAAGCGGGTCGAGTCGGACCAGGTCGTCGATCAGTCCCAGCACCAGCACGATCGAGCCGCCGAGCAGGATCGCGAGGCCGGCGTGGTCGAACTGGTAGACCAGGCCCATCGAGGCCAGCACGCCCAGCGCCACCGCCAGCCCGCCGAGGTAGGCGACCGGCTCGCGGTGCGTCTTGAGCTTGCCGTCGGGCGCGTCGACGATCCCCAGGCGCAGCGCCGCGGCGCGCAGCCGCGGCGTCGCGAACAGCGCGGTCGCGCAGGCGACGCCGAAGGCCAGCAGCAGCTGCAGGTCGTCGCGCAGCAGGTCGGAGGGGAGCGGGCTCACGGCGCGGCCTCCCGTGGCGCGGGCCAGATGCCGCGGCGCGGCACGGCGCGGCGCCAGGGCCCGAACCGCCCGCGGCGCGCGGCGTCGGCGCGGCGCTTGGCCAGCGCCCGGCCGAAGGCCTCGCGGTGGCCCGCGACCAGCTTCAGCACCGCGGGCTTCCGCGCCAGCAGCACCGACCAGAGCGCGAGGTCGCGTCCCAGCACGAACGGCGCGTCGAGCAGGAGCGCCCCCAGCCGGTCGTGGCGCAGCATCGCGAGGTAGCGGTTCTTGACGATGTGCGCGGTCTGCCAGGCCGGGCGCGCCACGGCGCGACCGAGCGCCCCGGCCGCGGCCCCGCCACCGCGCAGGTGGACCGCCGTCGCCTCCGGGACGTAGACCGCGCTCCAGCCGGCGCGCCAGGCCCGCCAGCCGACCTCGAGGTCCTCGTGGAACGCGAAGTAGTCGGGGTCGAAGAAGTCGTCGCCGTCGCAGATGTCGTCGACCATCGCGCGGCGGTAGAGCGCGGCGGCGCCGCAGGCCGAGAGGACCGGGCCCGGCCGCCCGGCGGACGCCGCGAGCGGGGCGCCGTAGCCGCGGTCGATCACCCTGCGGCTGCGCGCGAGGAACTGCCCCGCGCTGTCGACGGTCGTCCCGTCGGGGCGCATCAGCCGTCCGGCGACGATCCCGACCCGCGCGTCGTCGAAGGCCGGGAGCGCGCGCGCCAGGAAGTCGGGCGCGAGCCGCGCGTCGGGGTTGAGCAGCAGCAGGAACTCGCCGTGGGCCAGCGCCAGCGCGCGGTTGTAGCCGCCGGCGTAGCCCTCGTTGCGCTCGAAGCGGACGACGCGGACCTGTTCCCCGAAGCGCTGCGCGACGGCGTCGGCCGTGCCGTCTTCGGACGCGTTGTCGGCGACCATCACCTCCGGCCGGCCGCCCTCCTGCGCCAGCGCCGAGTCGACGGCCTCGCCGACCAGGGAACGGGAGTTCCAGGTGAGGACGACGACGCTGACCTTGGGCGAATCCATCGCTCGGGGGAACGCTAGGGGCGCGGCGGGGCGGGGGTCAAGGGGCCATCCCTCAGCACCTGCCGCTCCGCCTCGGCCAGGGTCAGCAGCTGCCGCGACCAGGCGCTGTCGGGGCGCGCCCCCTCCAGCGCCGCGATCCGGCGGCGGGTCTCGGCGAGCGCGGCCTCGGCGCCGGTCTCGTCTCCCAGCTCGCTCAGCACGCGGGCCAGGTCGAGCCGCGCGCCGAGGTAGTTCGGCTCGTCCTCCAGCGCGCGCTCCAGCTCCTCGCGGGCCGCCGCGGTATCGCCGGTGGCCGCCAGCAGCCGGGCCCGGGCGCGCCGGGCCTGCACGTCGGAGGGGCGGCGCGCCAGCGCCTCCTGCCAGGTGCCGAGCGCGGCGCGGCAGGTGTCCTCGGTCGGCAGCGGG
>CAYZDB010000088.1:0-10247 GCA_964476985.1 uncultured Acidobacteriota bacterium
GCCTCGGCCTGGCGGTCGACCTCGCTCTTGGCGGCCGCGGCGGCACGATACGCGGCGACGGAAGCCCGCTGGCCCGGTGCCGTCAGTGCCTCCGCCAGCGGGTGCTCCGGCGCCAGGACCATGAAGGTGGCGCCGAACAGCGTGTCGGGGCGGGTCGTGAAGACGCGGATCGCGGGCGCGTCGGCGCCGGCTCGCGCGGCCGCTTCCGGATCGAGCGGGAAGTCGACCAGAGCTCCCTCGCTGCGCCCGATCCAGTTGCGCTGCATCAGCTTGATCGGCTCGGGCCAGTCGACCAGGTCGAGGTCGGCCAGCAGCCGCTCGGCGTAGGCCGTGATCCGCAGCATCCACTGCTTCAGCGGCCGCTTGAAGACCGGGTGGTTCCCGCGCTCCGAGCGCCCCTCGGCCGTGACCTCCTCGTTGGCCAGCACGGTCCCGAGCGCCGGGCACCAGTTGACGTTGATCTCCGCCAGGTAGGCCAGCCGCTGCCCGTCGATCACCGCCCGGCGCTCGACCTCGGACACGCCGCTCCACGCCCGCCCGCCGCTCTCGACCGGAGCGCCGTCCTCGCCGACGGTCCACTGGCCCCGCTCCAGCCGTTCGACCAGTTCCGCGATCGGCCGTGCCGCGTTCCGGCGCGCGTCGAACCAGCTCTCGAACAGCTGCAGGAAGATCCACTGGGTCCAGCGCACGTACTCCGGGTCGATCGTCGCCAGCTCGCGGTCCCAGTCGTACGACAGTCCGAAGCGCTTGAGCTGCCGCAGCATGTTGTCGATGTTGGCCTGGGTCGTGATCCGCGGGTGGATCCCGTGCTCCACCGCGAACTGCTCCGCGGGCAGCCCGAAGGCGTCGAAGCCCATCGGGTGCAGCACGTTGTGCCCGGTCATCCGCTTGTAGCGCGCGACGATGTCGGTCGCGATGTAGCCCAGCGGGTGGCCGACGTGGAGGCCGGTCCCGGAGGGGTAGGGGAACATGTCGAGGACGTAGTACTTGGGCCGGGTGCCGTCGAAGCCGGGGTCGCCCGGGGCCAGCGTGCGGAAGGTCCCGCGCGCCGCCCAGCGCTCCTGCCACTTCTCCTCGATCGCCTGGAAGTCGTATCGGCTCATGGCGCGGGAGTATACCCGGCGGGGCTTGGCACGGCGTTCCCGGGCGGCTATCGTGACCCCTTCCTGCCGCCGATGAACGCGTTCTCCCGCACGCTCCGCCGGGCCCCGCCGACCGGGAGCCCACGGCCGCGCCCCGCGCGGCGGCGCCGCCTCGTCGTCCTGCCGCTCGCCGGCCTGCTCGCGCTGGCCGCCGCCGGCTGCGGGTACCGTCTCGCGGGCACCGGCGGCGTCCAGTCGGTGATCCCTCCGGGGACCGAGACGATCGCGATCCCGCTGGTCGACAACGAGACCAACCGCCCCGAGATCGCGCAGCGCGTCACCGAGGCGCTGATCAACGAGTTCGTGGTCCGCGGGCGCTACCGCGCCGTGCCCGCCGAGAAGGACGCGCAGGTCGTGCTCGACGGCGTCGTGCTGTCGTTCCGGACCAACCCGATCAGCTTCTCGCCGGGCGGCCGGTCGGAGCGCTCGGAGGTCGTGATCACGGCCCGGATGCGGCTGGTGCAGACCGTCCCCGAGAAGGTCCTCTGGAGCCGCGACAACTTCGTGTTCACCCAGCAGTACGACATCCCGACGCTTCCCAACGAGCCGGTCGACCAGGTGCTCGTGGCCACCGACCAGATCGCGCGCGATTTTGCGCGCGCGGTCGTGACCGCGATCCTCGAGGGGTGCTGACGGTGGCGCCGCCGCCGCGCAGCACGCTCGAACGGGAACTGGCGGCCGGGCGCTGGCCGCCCGTGGTGCTGGTCGTGGGGGAGGACGAGGTCGCGGTGCGGCGGACCGTCGAGACCCTGGTCGCGGCGCTGCCGGAGGACGAGCGGCTGACCGGCGTCGACCGGCTGACCGACGCGCCCCTGGCGCGGGCGCTCGACGCCGCCCGGACCCGCACGCTGCTCGGTGGCCGGCGGATCGTGGTCGCGGTCGAGCCGCAGGGGCTCGCGGCGGGCGGGAGCGGCGGGAGCGAGGCCCAGGAGGCGCTGGAGCAGTACCTCGACCGCCCCCCGGCGCACGCGACCCTGGTCTTCGTGCTCGAGAAGGCCGATCGCCGGCTCAAGCTGATCAAGCGGCTCGAGGCGGTCGGGCTGCTGGTCGACTGCCCGCTCCCGAAGGAGCGCGAGATGGCGGCGTGGGTCGCCGCCCGCGCCTCCGAGCGCGGGCTGAAGCTGACGCAGCCCGCGGCGCGCGCCTTGGCCGACGCGGTGGGAACCAACACCGCGGTCGCCGAGCGGGAGCTCGACAAGCTGGCGCTGGTCGCGACCGCCCCGGGCGCGCCGGCGGGGAAGGGGATCGGCGTCGACACGGTCGAGGAGATGCTCGGCCCGGGCCGCGCCGTCGGCGCCTTCGCGCTGGAGGACGCGCTGCTGGGCGGCGACCCGGCGGCGGCGGTCGAGATCCTCGGGCGCCGGCTGGTCGGGGCCGACGGCGGCACGCCGCTGATGCTGCTGGGCCAGCTGGCCTCGATCGCCCGGCGGCTGGCGGCCGCGCACGACATCGTCGGCCGCGGGGGCGGCGCCGACGAGGTACGGGAGGCGCTCGGCTGCCACCCGTTCACGGCGGGGAAGTACGCGCAGGCGGCGCGCCAGGTCGGCGCGCGCGCCGGCGCCGCGATGGCCGCCTGCGTGGCGGCCGACGGACGGCTCAAGACCGGTGGCGATGCCTGGCAGGCGCTCGCGGGCGTCGTGCAGGCCTTCGCGCTGCCGCGGAGGTGACGAGGTGGCGCTCCACGAAACCATCCTGGTGGTCGACTTCGGCAGCCAGGTGACCCAGCTGATCGCCCGCCGGATCCGGGAGGCGGGGGTCTTCGCCGTCGTCGTCCCCCCCGCCGAGGCCGCCGTGCGGCTCGCAGCGCCGGAGGTGCGCGGGATCGTGCTCTCCGGCGGCCCTGCCTCGGTCTACGAGCCGAGCGCGCCGACCGTCTCCGACGCGGTCCTCGCCACCGACAAGCCGGTGCTGGGGATCTGCTACGGGATGCAGATCCTGGCCCACCGCTGCGGCGGCCGGGTCGAGCCGGCGCCCGAGCGCGAGTTCGGCCGCGCCACGCTGGAACTGGGCGGGACGCCGTCGGCGCTGTTCGCCGACTGGCCGCGCGAGAGCGTGGTCTGGATGAGCCACGGCGACAGCATCACCGCGCTGCCGGCCGGGATGCACGCGGTCGCCCGCACCTCGAGCACGCCGTTCGCCGCCGCCGAGGACCCGGTGCGCCGGCGCTACGCGGTCCAGTTCCACCCCGAGGTGCGGCACACCGAGCACGGGGCCTCGTTCCTGCGCCGGTTCGCGCTCGACGTCTGCGGCTGCTCGGGCGACTGGTCGATGGCCGCCTACGAGCGCGAGGCGATCGCGGAGATCCAGCGCAAGGTCGGGGACGACGGGCGCGTGATCTGCGCGCTCTCGGGCGGGGTCGACTCCTCGGTGATGGCGCTCCTGGTGCACCGCGCGATCGGCGAGCGGCTGGAGGCGGTCTTCGTCGACAACGGCCTGCTGCGCAAGGAGGAGGCCGAGCAGGTCGTCTCGACCTTCCGCGGCCGCTACGGCCTGCACGTCGAGCGGGCCGACGCGCGGCGCCGCTTCCTGGACGCGCTGGCCGGCGTCGCCGAGCCCGAGCAGAAGCGCCGGATCATCGGCCGCGAGTTCGTGCTGGTCTTCGAGGAATACGCCGCGCGCAGCGGCGCGACCTGGCTGGCGCAGGGGACGATCTACCCCGACCGGATCGAGTCCAAGACCGTCAGCGGCGGCCCCTCGGCGACGATCAAGACCCACCACAACGTCGGCGGCCTGCCCGAGCGGATGAACCTCGGGCTGATCGAGCCGCTGGCCTGGCTGTTCAAGGACGAGGTCCGCGAACTGGGCGAGCGGCTCGGGCTGAACCACGCCTTCGTGCACCGCCACCCGTTCCCGGGCCCGGGGCTCGCGGTGCGGATCCTGGGCGAGGTGACCGAGGAGCGGCTGCTGATGCTGCGCGAGGCCGACGCGATCTTCCGCGAGGAGCTGGAGGCCGCGGGCTGGATCGAGAAGACCTCGCAGGCCTTCGCGGTCTTCCTGCCGGTCAGGACGGTCGGCGTGATGGGCGACGGGCGGACCTACGAGCACGTGATCGCGCTGCGCTCGGTCAACACCGACGACTTCATGACCGCCGACTGGTCGCGCCTGCCGCACGACCTGCTGGGGCGTGTCGCGGGCCGGATCGTGGGCGAGGTGCGCGGCGTCAATCGCGTGGTCTACGACATCACTTCCAAGCCTCCTGCTACAATCGAGTGGGAGTAGGGGCCGCTCCGCGGCGGCCCGGGCACGCGTCGGACGGGCCGCCACGGAGGGCGGCCCCTGCATCGGTCCCGCCAGGAAAAGCGCCGTGAGCTTCGTCCACCTCCACAACCACACCGAGTACAGCCTGCTCGACGGCGCGCAGCCGGTCGGCAAGCTGGTGGCGCGGGCCAGGGAACTGGGGATGCCGGCCGTCGCGATGACGGACCACGGCAACCTGCACGGCGCGGTCAAGTTCTACCAGGCGGCGCAGAAGTCGGGAATCAAGCCGATCCTGGGCTGCGAGGTCTACGTCGCGCCGGGCAGCCGCTTCGACCGCTCGCCGGGCGGGCCGGGGCGGAAGCCGTACTACCACCTGACGCTGCTGGCGGCGACCTCCCAGGGCTTTTCCAACCTGACGCGGCTCTCGACGCTGGGCTACCTCGAGGGCTACTACTACCGGCCCCGCGTCGACCGCGAGCTGCTGCGCGAGTACGCCGAGGGGATCATCGCGCTCTCCGGCTGCCTCGCCGCCGAGGTCCCGACCTACCTGCGGCAGCGCGACTTCGAGCGGGCCCGCGAGGCGCTGGACGAGCTGGTCTCGATCTTCGGCCCGGAGAACGTCTTCCTCGAGCTGCAGGACCAGGGGATCCCCGAGGAGCAGGTCGTCAACGAGGGCCTGGTCCGGCTGCACGAGCAGACCGGCCTGCCGCTGGTCGCGACCAACGACACGCACTTCCTGCGGCGCGAGGACCACGCCGCGCACGACGTCCTGGTCTGCATCGGGACCGGCAAGAAGCGCGACGACGCCGATCGGCTGCACTACACGACCGAGCACTACTTCAAGTCGTCCGACGAGATGGCCGAGTGCTTCGCCTGGCGCCCCGACGCGCTGGAGAACACGCTCGCGGTGGCCGAGCGCTGCAACGTGACGCTCGACCTGGGCCGGACGCTCGTCCCCGACTTCCCGGTCCCGCCCGGCGAGACGCTGGAGAGCGTCTTCCGCGCCGAGGTGCGGCGCGGGTTCGAGAGCCGGCGCGCCTCGTGGCGGAAGGCCGAGGCCGCCGGGCTGCTGCGGCACTCGCTCGAGGACTACGAGCGGCGGCTCGAGTGGGAGATGGACACCATCGTCCAGATGGGGTTCGCCGGCTACTTCCTCGTGACCTGGGACTTCATCCGGCACGCCCGCGAGCAGGGGATCCCGGTCGGGCCCGGGCGCGGCTCGGCCGCCGGGTCGCTGGCGGCGTTCTGCCTGCGGATCACCGACATCGACCCGCTCCAGTACGACCTGCTGTTCGAGCGCTTCCTCAACCCCGAGCGGGTCTCGATGCCGGACATCGACATCGACTTCTGCTTCCGGCGCCGCGAGGAGGTGATCGACTACGTGCGCGCCAAGTACGGCCGCGAAAACGTCGCGCAGATCATCACCTTCGGCACGATGGCGGCCAAGGCGGCGATCCGCGACGCGGCGCGCGTGCTGGGCTTCCCCTACGCCGACGCGGACCGGATCGCCAAGCTGGTTCCCGACGGCGTCGGGACGCGGCTGGACGAGGCGATCCGCGACGTGCCCGGCCTCCGGGCGCTGCACGAGGGCGAGGGGCGCGAGAAGGAGCTGCTCGACATCGCGCTCGGGCTGGAGGGGCTTTCGCGCCACGCCAGCACCCACGCCGCGGGGGTGGTGATCACCCCGCGCCCCGTGGTCGAGTTCGCGCCGCTCTCGACGCAGTCCAACCGGGACGAGATCACCACGCAGTGGGCCAAGGACGAGATCGAGGCGGTCGGCCTGCTCAAGATGGACTTCCTCGGGCTGAAGACGCTGACGCTGATCGCCGACTGCCTGGGACTGATCGAGCGGGCCGGCCGGACCCCGCCCGACGTGGACCACCTGCCGCTGGACGACCCGCAGACCTACGACCTGTTCCGCGCCGCGCACACCGCGGGCGTGTTCCAGTTCGAATCGTCCGGCATGCGCGACATCCTGCGCCGGCTGCAGCCCGAGCGCTTCGACGACCTGATCGCGCTGAACGCGCTCTACCGGCCCGGCCCGCTCGGGGCCGGGATGATCGACGACTACATCCAGCGCCGCCACGGCCGGGTCAAGGTCGCCTATCCGCACCCGCTGCTGGAGCCGATCCTCAAGCCGACCTACGGCGTGATGGTCTACCAGGAGCAGGTCATGCAGTGCGCCTCGGCGCTGGCCGGATACTCGCTCGGCCAGGCCGACCAGCTGCGCCGCGCGATGGGCAAGAAGAAGCGCGAGGCGATGGCTTCCGAGCGCGAGAGCTTCATCCAGGGCGCGGGGGCCAAGGGGGTCCGGACCGACGACGCGGGCCACGTCTTCGACCTGATGCAGCACTTCGCCGGCTACGGCTTCAACAAGTCGCATTCGGCGGCCTACGCGCTGGTGGCCTACCAGACCGCGTACCTGAAGGCGCACGAACCGGTCGCCTTCATGGCGGCGCTGCTCACCACGGAAAAGGACAACACCGAGAAGCTGGTCGAGTACCTCGGCGAGTGCCGCGAGATGGGGATCCCGGTGCTCCCGCCCGACGTCAACCGCTCGGGGCGTTACTTCGAGGTCGAAGGGAACGCGGTGCGGTTCGGGATGGCTGCGGTGCGCGGGGTGGGGGAGGGGACCGTCGACGCGATCCTCGAGGCGCGCGGCCGGCTGGGGAGCTTCTCCAGCCTCGACGAGCTGTGCCTCGAGGTCGACCGGCGCCTGCTCAACCGGCGCGCGCTCGAGGCCCTGATCAAGGCCGGCGCGCTGGACGCGCTGGGCGAGCGCGCGCGGCTGTTCGCGGGGGTCGAGTCCGCGATGGATCGCGCCGCGCGCGTCGCGTCCGCGCGCTCGACCGGGCAGCACTCGCTGTTCGGCGGCGACCAGCCGCTGCCCGGCGTGTCGGCGTCCGAGCTGCCGGAGGTCCCGGCCTGGCCCGACCGCGACCGGCTGGCCGGCGAGAAGGAGGCGCTGGGCTTCTACCTCTCGGGGCACCCGCTCGACGCGCTGCGGGAGCGGCTCGAGGAGGTCGCCACGCACACCGTCTCCGCGCTGCGCGGGGGCGGCGAGGTGACGGTCGGCGGGCTGGTCGCGGGGCTGAAGCGCAAGCGGACCAACAAGGGCGACTGGATGGCGACCTTCCACCTCGAGGACATGACCGGCAGCGTCGAGGTCGTCGTCTTTCCGAAGCTCTACCGCGACGTCGGCGAGTCGCTCGCCGAGGACCGGGCGATGGTCGTGCGCGGCCGGGCCGACGGCGAGGAGGGGCCGGTGCGCCTGCTGGCCGAGAGCGTCGTGACGCTCGACGCCGCCGCGGCGCGTCCGATCGAGGCGGTGACGATCCGGATCGACGCCGCGGAGTCCAGCCCGGAGCGGCTGCGGCGCGTCTACGAGGTCCTCGCCGACCACCCGGGCCCGGTCCCCGTCTTCTTCGAGGTGATCCGGCCCGGCGCGTTCCGCGTGGTGCTGCAGGCGGACGAAAACCGACGCGTCCGCGCCGGCCGCCCGCTGG
Organism: uncultured Acidobacteriota bacterium; assembly: GCA_964476985.1. Taxonomy (GTDB): domain Bacteria; phylum Acidobacteriota; class Polarisedimenticolia; order J045; family J045; genus JALOKP01. Next base: position 7,847 of record CAYZDB010000088.1, read on the forward strand.
TCGCGGCGCTGGAGGAACTCCTGGGGCCGCAGGGGGCCCGCTACGGGCGCCCCTGAGCCGTCTCAGCGGGCCCGGCCGAGCAGCCAGATCCCCAGGACGGCGACGAGGATGGGGGGGCTCCAGACGGCCAACAGGGGGTCGATGATCGACTCGCTCCCGAGCGAGGTCGAGACGGCCCAGAGCACCCAGAAGCCGAAGACGATCACGAGCGCGTAGCCGAAGCCGGCCAGCGACCCGCGCCGCGACCAGCCCGAGACCGTCAGCGGCACCGCGACCAGCACCAGCACGACCGGGAGCAGCGGCATCACGAGCTTCTCGTTGAGCCCGACCACCAGCGGGGCCGCGTCGTAGCCGGCGTCGGCCATCCGGCGCACGTGGGTCCGCAGCTCGCCGAAGGTCATCTGGTCGGCGATCCGCCGGCCGAAGACGACGCCGCTGCGGACGGCGCCGAAGAGCTCCGGCGACTCCGAGTCGCCGGAACGCCAGCGCGGGAAGGCCTCGAATCGCTCGACCCCCTCGGCGTCGAAGGTGCGGCGCCAGCCCGTGAGGAAGTCCCAGGCGCCGTCGGCGAAGACCGCCTCGTGGGCCTCGATCCGCTCCACCAGGCGCGCGTTCTCCCAGTCGATCGCGACCACGCCCGGCTCGACGATGGTCTCGCTCCCCGCCGGCACGTCGAGGTAGGCCCAGAGGCGGTCCTTCTCGCCGACGATCCAGCGCCGGCCGCCGTCGGCCTCCCGGGCGCTGGACTTGCCGGAGATCCGGTCGAGCTCGATCCGGGACTCGCGCTCGGCGACCGGGATGATCCGCTCCTGGACCGCCGCCAGGAGCAGCGCGATCCCGGCCGCGGTGGCGACGACCGGGACGGCGATCCGGACGGGGCCGATCCCGGAGGCCTTCAGCGCGATCAGTTCATTGGCGCGCGCGAGGGAGGAAAGCGCGATCGACGCGCCGACCAGGGCGGCGATCGGGACCATGAGGCGCAGTTGCCCGGGGATCGAGAGCAGGACGTACGAGAGGACGGGTTGCCAGGGGAACTCCGCGGTCTCGTTCGGGACGTTGTCGACGGCGCCCTTGAACTCGATCGCGAGGGCCAGCACGAGCAGGACGAAGAGGACGGCCGCGCTCATCCGCAGGAACCCGCCGGCGAGGTAGAGGTCCAGGGTCTGCAGGCCGAGGCGGAGACGGCGCGGGGAGGGGGGACGGGCGTCGGCCGGGGCAGGGGGCGGGGGGACGGCAGCGGCACGAGGCTCCCGGACCGGGCTGGCCGGGGCGGGGCGCAGCCGCGCCAGGAGAGTCTGCAGGAGGCCGGCGCGGCCGCGGGTGCGCTCGGGCCGCCCGGTCACCCGCCAGGCGGCGAGGCCGAGGGCGATCGTCGCGAGATCGGGCAGCCAGGCCGCGAGCCACGGGGGCCAGGTCCCCTGTTCGGCGAGCCCCTGACCGGTCGAGAGGATCAGGTAGTACAGGAAGATCACGACCAAGGACTGCGAAAGTCCGGCGAACATGCCGCCGCGGCGGTGGCGCATCGCCAGCGGAAACGCCGCGAAGGCGAGGGCGATACAGGCGAACGGGATCGCCCAGCGGCGCTGCCACTCGATCCGCGCCACGCGGGCACGCCGTTCAGGGCCTTCACGCGCGGCCGGATCCGGGGCCGCTCGAACCCGCTCCCGGAGCTCCCGGATCTGGTCGTAGAGGCGCAGGCCGGTCAGCGTGGTCGGGTCCTCGAACCGGGACTTGGAGAAGGCGCGGAGCGCGGGATCGGGCGGGAACGTCAGGGTGTGCCGCTCGAACCGGACCCGGCTGTAGGTGGTGGGCCGGTCCGGTCGGGACATGTGCCATTCGCCGTCGTCGAGCAGGAAACTGATCCGCCCGCTCTCGCGGTCGAAGATCGGCCGGCCGCGGCGGGCGACGATCAGGTCCGAGGACTCGGCGGTCTGGCGCTGCAGGAGGACCCCCTCGAAGACGGGACCTTCCGCGGACTGGGAGACCGACCGGACGTAGAGCACCGCGCCGGGGAGCCCGCGGTAGAAAACGCCGGGCTCGGTTTCCCGGGACAGGTCGCGGGCGCGGACGATCTCCTGGACCAGCGCGCGGCGCTTCACCTGGCCCATCGGCATGAGGTAGTGCGAGATGCCGAGCGACACCAGGGTCAGCAGCGCCGCCACGGCCAGCACGGGCCGGTACAGGCGGAGCGGTCCGACGCCGGCGGCACGGAGCGCCGTGATCTCGCCCTGGGAGCCCATCCGGCCGATCCCCACGAGGACCGCCAGCAGGATCGACATCGGGATCGTGAAGGCGAAGAGCCGCGGGATTTCGGCGACGACGAACCCGAGGAGCAAGGTCAGCGGGACGCGCTTCTCGATCGTCTGGCGGGCGATCAGGAAGAGCGCCTGGAGCAGCAGGA
>CAYZDB010000089.1:0-10197 GCA_964476985.1 uncultured Acidobacteriota bacterium
CCGGAAGGGCAGCGGCTCGTGCTCGTCACCGACGGCCGCAGCGACTACAGGACCGCCCTCAAGGACCACCCGGCGGCCGAACGGGTCGAGCTCGTGGCCCACCCCAACCCGATCCGCGGACCGAAAGGAAGCCCGCGCTTGAAGGAGGCGATCGCCCGCGATCGCGCGATGGCCCCCGTCGACCAGCTGCACCAGCTGCTGCGCCACACCTGCGCCGAGCACAAGCGCGAGACGATCGCCTTCGGGCGATCGCAGCCGGCGGTCGTGGGCCGGGCCTTCCTGACGACCGTCTGGAAGAACCTGGTGAAGGGCCGCTCGGAGCGGCGACCCGACCGGACGACGCCGGCGATGGCGCTGGGGCTGACCGCCGCACCGTGGCCCTGGGAACGGGTCCTGGCCCAGCGGCTCTTCCCGGGGCGCGAAGCGCTGCCCGACTCGTGGCGCCCGCTGCTCGGGACGCGGACCTCGCCCGAAGACCGGCCCGCCGCGGCAGCCTCAGCGGGGCGAACCTGCCCCGCCGCACCAACAGGCTTGCGGCCACCGTGGGGGGGGCGAAAAAAGTGGGGCGCCCCGAAGGGCGCCCCACTCAGGAGCGGATCACTGCCCGCGAGTGACTACGGGCAGACCGTCAGCGTCGAGCTGCGCACCCCCACCTGGCCCGTCCCGGCAGGATCCTCCCACGACCCGCCGTCACAGCGGACGAGGTAGTAGAAGGACGCGCCGGCCGCCGGCGTCGCGCCGTCGGTCGAGGAGGTGTCGGGGCCGTTGTTCTCCAGGCAGGACGCGCCGGAGAAGTTGCCGCTGGCGCTGCGCAGGGCCGCGACGTCGCCCTTCGCGGTGTCGAAGGTACCGACGCCGGAGGCGGCCCAGGTCAGCGTGGTCTTGTTGGGGAGCAGCAGCGAGGTGGCCGGATTCAGCTGGCACGCCCCCACCGCCCCGACGTTGATCCGGATCGCGTCGGTCTGGAGGCAGCCGGTCGGGTTGGACGAGCAGCGGACGTCCAGCGAGTAGTCGGTCGACACGGCCGGGGTCACGATCAGGCTGCCGCTGTTGGTCTGCGGCGTCGCGCTCCAGTCGTTGAGGACGTTGCCCGAGCCGTCACGGAACCGGTACTCGAGCTCGCCGCCGACGCAGGTGGCGCCCGGCGTCTGGATGCCGGTGAGCAGGAACGGCCGGAGAGCGGCGTCGCTCTGGGCCGTGTCGGAGCCGGTGTCGGCCACGTTGTCGCCGTCGAAGTCGCAGGTCGCCGCTGCCGGATCGGAGCAGGCCACGGCCAACCGCGTCTTGTTGGTGAGCGGGTCGAAGGTCGGGTACGGGATCGCCGCCAGGGCGGGGTTGATCTCCGTGTTGGAGCAGACCGTCGGAGCCGGCGGGGGCGTGCCCTGGCCGGCGTTGTCGATGGAGAGGGTGAGGTCGCTGGCGAGGCCGTTGACGCGGATGTCGTCGATGAACCAGCCGTCGTCGCGGTTGCCGCAGGCCCAGGTCAGGATGTCGGCGCAGTTCTCGACGCCGCCGAGCTCGCCCGGCGTCATGTGCCAGCGGAACAGGACCTTCCGGCCGGCGAAGTCATCGAGGCGGTAGCGCTTGAGGATCCAGCGGGCGCCGGTCCATGAGGTGCCGCCGGCGAAGCCGGTCACACCTTCGGTGGCCTCGACCCCCGTCTCCGGGAAGCACGCGTCGCCGAGCACCACCGGGATGAGCCCGTTGGAGTCGTCGTTGCGGGTGCGCCCGGCGCAGGTGTCGACCGCGTTGGGCAGGCAGGTCGAGGACGGGCCGGTGGTCACGGAGTTCGGGAAGAACTGCGACTCCGTCGAGCCGTCGTCCGTCGGATCGTACATGCAGTTGATGTAGTTGTTGGAGCGGTAGCTGGACTCCGGGGAGTACCAGGACTTCAGCGGCTCCCACTTCTCCGAGCCGTCGAGGCTGCCGGTCTCCTTGGTGTCGCAGGCGCCGCTGTTGTTGTGGTCGACGCAGGCGTAGACCCGGGCGGCGGACCATGCAAAGTCGCCCGGATCCTGCGGCGCCACGGTGAACATGCGGGCGTCGATGATCGACAGCTGGGTCCAGAAGGTGAGCTCAGGGCCGGTGTACTGGCCCTGGAGCCGCGGGCTGGTGACGGTCTTGTTGGGGTCGGGGAAGCCCAGCTGGAAGGTGTTCCCCGGGCCCGAAGCGGTGCCGGCCCGGTGCCACTCGACCCACGTCATGCGGTTGTAGTCCTCGGTCATGCCGTCGCCGACGCCGGGGGTCTGGTCGCCGTCCACGAGGTTGGTCGAGGAGAGGCTCTTCCGGCCCGAGGCGCCGCTGATCACGTTGGCCGACCGGCCACCGTCGGGGCAGGACCCGTCGCCGCAGACTCCGGCGGCGTTGGGCGCGTGCAGGTGCCAGTGGTTCTCGGTGTTGCTGAAGCCGTTCCCCAGCTGGCAGAAGTCGGCCGGGTCGGTGTTGTTGCCGTTCGGGTTGTCCGGGTCGTTGACCTGGCAGTGGTTGCCGTCGAGCTCGCTGACCTGGTCCCCGGTGTTGAACGGGCGGAAGGTCAGGCGCACGTTGGCGTCGGTCGTGAAGCTCTCGAAGGTCTCGGTCACGTCCGCAACCGTGGTGACGGCCGGCTTGTTGAGGTTGTGGATGACGCGGAAGGTCTGCGTCACCGCCGTGCCCAGGATCGGGACGTCGGTCGTGAGGTCGGAGCCGGCCCCACCCTTGCCGAGAGCCTGCACGCTGACCGTGAAGGACGACGCGAGTTCCTGGGCGAGGGTCGCCCGGCTGACGTCGGCCGGCGGCTTCACCGTGAACACGAAGTGATCCGTGCTCGGGCAGCGGGTGTCGTTGGCTTGGTTGTTCTGGTTCGTCCCGCTGCGCGTGTCGCAGGTGTCGTAGAAGCCGGGCAGTCCGCCGGCGTTCTTCTCGAGCCGCGGGATCGAGATCGCGTTGTCCCGGATGTCGAGGATGTAGGGGCTGGTGCTCTGCAGCGTCAGCTTGACGTCCTCGAGCGGGAAGTTGGCGGCGTTGCGGATGACGACGTCGACCTGGATCGTCTCGTTCGGGTCGGCGAAGCCATCCCCGTCACCGGTGCCGGCGCCGGTCGTGCCGCCGTCCTTGATGAAGACGTTCGCGAGCCGGATGTCGGCGAAGTCGAACGCGGCGACGACCTGGGCGCCCAACGGGTTGTTGGGGCAGCCGCAGTTGTCGTCGGAGTAGCGCACGGCCGAGCCCGGGATGTGGGGCGTGCGGCCGGGGGCCAGCTGGGTCGACTGCGGGCAGAGCTCGTCCGCGTCATCGACCGTGCCGTCCCCGTCGTCGTCGAAGTTGGCGACGCCGGGCTTGGTGTCCGGGCCGTTGCTGACGACGTTCTTGCCGTCGTTCTTGTCGAAGTAGCGCACCGTCACCGTCGGGGTGATGGCGGCGTTGTAGGCGACGTAGACCCGCTTGTCGCCGGCCCGCAGCGCGCGGGTCGAGGTCGTGACGAAGCCCTTGAACTCGATCCCGGCAGAGCCGACCGGGTCGAGGCAGAAGGTCTCCGGGATCCGCTCGGAGGCGGAGAAGGCCTGGACCTGGACCTCGAGCGCCGGGTCGCCGTCGCAGTTGACCAGGTTGTCGGTCGGGACCGGATCGATCACGGTGACGGGAATCGACCCGTCGCCGTCGGTGACGAAGAAGGTCCCCAGGCTGACGGTGGCGCACTGGCCGAGGAACGACGGGTTCGAGCCGCCGTCGCACTTGTCTCCGGCCTGCGCGATCGGATGCGACTCCTGCCACTCGACGATCATGTCGTCGATGGCGAGGCCGTAGCTCCCGACCGGGAACGGCGAGCCGCTCGCCTCGTACACCACGAATCCGACCTCGGCCGCCCAGGTGTCGCCCGCGGGGCCGTAGATGTCTTCGAGCGTGTTGAAGGCGATGTTGCCGGTCTGCCGGGCGCTGCTGGCGATGCGCCGGATGTTGAAGTTCCGGTTCTGGCGCAGCGAGGTGTTGGTACCGAAGGTGGCCGCCAGCGTTTCGTCGGTCTGCCCGTCGCCGCACGTGTCGTCGCCGTAGGGGGTCGGCACGCCGGAGGCGTTGGTCGCCGAGGCGCAGGCGTAGTTGGTCGTGTTGGTCGTGTTGCACTGGGTGTTGCTGACGCACGGCTTGCCGGCGTTGGGGCTGCCGGTGACGCACTTGAAGCAGGGGCAGATCTCGAGTTCGTCGTCGATCTGGCCGTTGCCGTCGTCGTCGACCCCGCAGGCGCCGGGGCAGCCGTTCGCTCCCAGGGTGTACTCGTTGTCGCAGTCGTCGTCGTAGGGGAGCGGGTTCGCGGTCTGGCGCCAGGCGGCGGTCTGCGTGCCCGGTCCGGAGCCGTCGACGTCGATCAGGTTGAGGTCGTTGAACCAGCAGCCGCGGACGCCGGAGCGGTTGCTCCCCTTGGTGCCGTTGACGCCGTCGCCTTCGTTGGCGGTGCCGTCGCGGACCTCGGTCGGCGCGAAGACGTGCCCGCCGCCCAGGATGTTGAGCTGGCCGCCGGTCACGACGCCGTAGGGGTTGCCCCAGATGAAGGAGATGAATTCGGAGCCGAGCAGGATCGGCTCGGAGTTGCCCGTGTCGAGGTCGAAGTTCCAGGTCCAGGCCGCGTAGCCGTCGGCATTCGTGTTGAGCTGCATGTTCCAGGCCCAGTCCAGGACCTGGGTCTTCCACTCGTAGCCGTCGGTGTTGTCCGCACCCTGGCTGGTCGGGTGGATTGCCGGCGTGCGCAGCAGCTCGGCCCAGAAGTTCTCGCCGAGGGTGCCGTTGTTCGTGTCGTACTGCTCGCAGATGCTGTCGTTGGGACGGCAGGCGGCGCCGCCGTTGTTGTTGTAGGTGCCGATCGTCCCGGTGTGCCAGACGCCGCCGGTGGTCGGGCCGGTGCCGGTCATGAAGCCGCAGCCGCCGCCCGTGCCCCAGTTCTGGTCGAGGCCGGTGGTGCCGCCGCCCTGGTTCTCGCCCGAGTCGAGGACGTCGTTCCAGTTCTTGTCCTCGCCCCAGTTCGAGCAGCCATCGGTGTCGGTCGCCGCCAGCTTGGAGGTCTGGCTGACGCCGGAGCGGAACCCTTCACGGTTGGAGTCGAAGTCCCACGGGCCGCCGACGGCGCCGTTCTGCGCGCAGTTGGTGCAGCCGGAGGTGCGGGTCGGAGTCGTCAGCGAGAGGTAGCTGATCGCCGTCTCGTCCTTGCCGCGCAGCGCGAAGTCGAACGGGTCGAACGGGTTGGCCGGGATCCGGTCCTCGAGCCGCTCGTCCGCGTTCCGGTCGAAGTTGAGCGTGCAGCCGGTCTGGCAGTCGGTGCTGAAGTAGCGGACCTCGTCGTCGGCCTGCGCGAGCAGCTGGAAGGCCTCGAGGTTGCGGAAGGTCTGGCAGCTCTTCTCGCCCTGGCCGGCCTTGGCGCTGCTCAGGCCGATGATGAACTCCAGCCGCTTGCGGGCCGGGGGCGTCCCGACGACCGACAGGCTGAAGGTGGAATTCTGGAGCGTCAGCGGCGGCAGCAGGCCGATCTTCTGGACCGGGTTGTCGATCCGGATGTAGCTCGGCTGCGTGCAGTTGTTGCGGCAGGGGTCGTTCGCGTCGACCGGGCAGGCGTCGGCGTCGACGACCTTGAGCTCGATCTGGGCGTCGGGCAGCTCGCGCTCTTCCTGGTTGAAGAAGCGGAAGGTCAGGCCGAAGGCCTCGCCCTGGTCCAGGTAGCGGTCGTCGTCGCAGCCGCCGACGAGCGAGAAGTAGGTGTCGCGGCCGACCTGCGGCAGCAGGTCAACCTCGAGCCCGGGCTGGCAGTCGACGCCTGCCTCGGACTCGCGCACGACGGTGGTGGTTCCGTTGTTGTCGTTGTAGCGGACGCGGACGCGCCAGCCGTTGCGGACGTAGAGCACGCCGTTGTTCCCGGCCGCCGAAGCGTCGACGCTGGCCGGGATCGGGTTCACAGTCTGGAAGCGCAGCGACCCGGCCGGCGGTGCCGCGAAGGCGAGGCCGGTCTCGGTGTCCTGGACCACGCCGCTCTCGTTCAACACCTCGACGATCGTGCGCGAGGAGATCACGGACGCGGGGCAGTTGGTCGAGTCGACGCAGGCGGGATCGGTGTCGCCGGCGGCGGCCGCCTTCTCCTCGACGATGATCCGGCTCTCGCCGTTGCAGACGATCGGGTTGTTCGAGAAGCGGACCGTCGAGCCGGCGGTGACCGGGCCGGCGATCGCGACCACGAACGGGCGCCCGGACGGGACGGCCGCCGCGGCGGTGACCTCGACGCGCCAGCGGCCGGTCATCGCCAGGCCGCCGGTGCAGTTCGGGTCGGGGTTGTCGCAGAGGACCGCCCGGTCGACGGTGCCGTCCCCGTTGGCGTCCGGCCGCGTGAAGTCGGCGGTGCCGTCGAGGTTCTCGTCGGGCCGGTTCTGGTAGGTGGCGACCAGCACGACCTCGGAGTTGTTGCCGACGTCCGTCCACTGCCCGACGGTGCCGCCCCCGGCCGTGATGAAGAAGTTGGGGATCGTGTACCACCAGCCGTCCGGAGCGGACCCCGCCTGGCCGCCGACCAGCAGGTCGGCGTTGCGGGTGCCGTCGCGCTCCGGGTCCTCGCTGAAGGCGTTCCCCTGGAACAGGACGTCGTCCGCGTCGCCGCAGGTATTCCCGCAGTAGCGCAGGACGAGGTTCATGTTGTCGTTCAGGACGCCGGTCTCGCCGGCCGCGCCGAGCGAGTCGTCCCAGACCAGCGCGACCGCGAGGTCGTCGGTGACGCCGTTCACGGTGAAGTCCGCGGTCAGGGTCTGGCCGCCGTTGATCGTGCCCGGGAACGAGAGGTCGCTGACGCCGTCGAGCGAGCCGTCGCCGTTGATGTCGGCGGGCGGCAGGTCGTGGACGATCAGGCCGGTGACGGTCTCGGGGAACTCGGCGAGCGGCAGGACCCGCGTCAGCTGGACCTGGCCGTAACCCCAGACGTTGTTGAAGCGGTCGGGCGGAATGAAGACCTTGCCGGAGGTGATCGGCGTGGCGCTGGCGAACAGCAGGGCGCGGACCAGGCGGGAGGAGATCGCCTTGGTCGGCTTGTTGTTGTAGAAGCCCTGGTCGAAGTACTCGCGGATCAGCGCCGCGGCGCCGGCCACGTTGGGAGCGGAGAACGAAGTCCCCTGCGCCTGAGCCAACTGGCAGGTGGCGGCCCCGGTCTGGTTCTCGGAACCGGCGTCCTCCGAGCGGCAGGCGTTGTCCAGCCCCTCGGCCAGGATCGTCGGAGCGATGCGCGAGCGGTTGATCGGGGATGCGCTGAAGTAGGCCGGGCCCTCGGACGAGAAGCTGAACATCGAGCCGATGCCGAAGGAGGCGCCGACCACGAGGCAGTTCTTGCACGAGGCGTTGTCGCCCAGCGTCGAGCCGTTGGCGTTCCGGCCGTCGTTCCCCGCCTCGCCGTCGTTTCCGGCCGACTGGGTCACGAGCATGATCGGGTTGTTCTGCACGCCAAGGTCGTTGTTGCGCCCGCTCGGGGAGTAAATCGGGTTGGTGTCGGGCGTGGCGCCGCCCCAGGAGAAGTTGATCACGGACGCGCCGTTCTGGGTCCGGGCCTGGCCGATCGTCTGGACCACGTCCGGGCTGAGGACGGTGCCGTCCTCGGGGCAGCCGGCGTCGATGTCGAACATCACGATCCGGGCGCCCTTGGCGATCCCGTCGAGCGCCTGGTCCTGGGCCTCGCTGAACAGCCCGTTCTTGTCGCTGTCGATGTAGATCCCGGCGCCGTAGGCCCGGGTGCGGAAGCTGTTCGGGTCGTCCGCCGCCACGGTGTCGGTCGGGCTCGCGTTGCTCGGGGCCGGGACGCGGCCGCGCGTCGGGTTGCCGGCCATCACGCCGGCCACGACCTGGCCGTGGGTGAAGGCGCCGGAGACCTGGCTGTCGCAGGCCGAGTAGTCGGCGGTGACGCCGACGCCCCAGCGGTAGCAGACGATCTTGCGGTGGCAGTTGACGGGACCGGTGGGGTCCGCGCCGTTGTTCGGATTGTTGCAGCCCGCGTAGGTCGCGAGCGTGGCGCACGCGCCACCCGCGCCGTTGGCCGACCAGCCGGAGACGGCGGCGGTGTCGGAGTGGTCCGCGGCGTCGACCGACAGGCCGCTGTCGGCGGCGGCGACGACCTGGCCGTCGCCGTCGATCCCGGCCTTCCAGTACGGGTAGTCGCCGATCCCGGCGTCGGTGCTCTGCATGTAGAGCGCGCCGTAGTAGCCATGCATCAGCTGCGGGGCCGACTCGGTGACCAGGACCACGGACTCGAGCTTCGCGATCGCGGGGATCAGCGCGGCGTGGGCCGAAGCCTCGATCGTCTCGCCGTATTCCTGCAGCCCGACGACCCGGGTGACCGTGGCGCCGAGGCGCGTCAGCTCGTCGACGGTGGCGGACGCCAGCTCACCGGGCCACAGGGTGACCTGCAGCTTGAAGAGCGGCGAAGCGGCCTCCTCGGGCGTCGCCTGCGCGACGCGGCCGACGGAGGGGTGGATCTTGTAGGCCGGGTGGTAGGGCTCGATGTACTGGATCAGCGGCGAGGCGGCGAGCCGGTCGTAGGCGGCCCGGTCCGCGCGGACGAACACGCCGTTGGCGGGGGTGCGCCCCATCACGGCGGCGCCCATCGACGCCAGCGTCTGCGGCCACTCGGAGTTGACCGAGTCGGCGCGCATCTGGATGAGGAAGTACTGCGCCCTGCCCAGCGCGAGGCCGGAGAGCGATCCCGTCAGGTCGGCCGGGATGGCGAGCGCCTGACCGATCCGGAAGCTGCCGACGTGGGTCAGCAGGACGTCGTCCGGGAAGTCGGGCCCGTCCACCTGGACGTCGCCGTAGTGGGGACCGGTGGCGTACGGCCACCACGCGACATTCCGTGCGTAGAGACGGGGCTTGACGGTCGGTTCGGCCGTCAGCGGGTCCACGCCGGTCGTGGCCGCCTGAAGCGCCTTCCCCGGGTTCGCCGTGAGCGGCGTCTGCGGGGCGGTGTCGGCGGCGACCAACGAGGCCCAGAGGGCCCCGGCGCAGAGGATGACGAGCATCCACCGCGCGGCTGCTGAACGAATCTGCATGACCTCCTCCTCCAGGAGAAATGCGTTGCGCTACCCCGCGTTGGCCGCGCCTCGTTCGGGTGCGGCCCTCGGCGGGCTTCCAACTTGGCGTCGATCGGACTGGCGCCCGGGGCGTCCGCTCGGGGGGCGGATTCCGGTCAGGCGACAGGGCCCGAGAAAGCTACGGTGACGCCCCGGGGGAGTCAAGACAGAAGGACAACAGATCCCGCGGGGCGATCACCGCACGCCGCGAACCGTCGCGAACGCGGGCGGAGAAGTTCCCTGCGCTTGCCTGCCGCGTCGCGTCCCGTCGGGTATCTTGGCTCGTCTCGCTCCCGGAGGACGCCCCACGATGACCGACCCGACCGTTTCCCGCCCCGGGCTCGATGAACGCGAGGCCGCCGTGCGCGCCTCGATCCGCTCGCTCGCGCGCGCCGTGGTCGCCTTCTCGGGTGGGATCGACAGCGCGCTCCTGCTCCGGCTCGCCACGGAGGAATTGGGCGACCGGGCGCTGGGGGTCCTGGCCGTCGGCCCCTCGCTTCCGGGGCGCGACCGCCGCGACGCGGTGGCCCTGGCGAGCCGGATCGGGGCCCGGCTCGAGCTGGTCGAGGCCCGCGAATTCGAGGACCCGCGCTACCTGCGGAACGAAGCCGACCGCTGCTTCTGGTGCCGTTCGTCCCTGGTCGATGCCGTTCGCCCGATCGCGGAGCGCGAGGGCGCGGCGATGCTCTACGGCCCGGTCCTCGACGACCTCGACGAGGATCGTCCCGGGATGCAGGCCGCGGCGGCGGGCGGGTTCCGCGCGCCGCTGCTCGAGGCCGGGATCAGCAAGGCCGACGCCCGGATCCTGGCCCAGCGGCTCGGTCTGCCGCTTTGGGATAAGCCGGCCTCGGCCTGTCTCTCCTCCCGCGTTCCCACGGGGACCCCGATCGATCCGGAGGCCCTGGCACGGATCGACCGGGCCGAGGAGGCGGTGGTCGCCCTGGGCTTCCGGGTGGTCCGGGTCCGCGACCACGGAGAGGTGGCCCGGCTCGAGATCGGCGCGGACGAGATCGGACTCCTGCTGGACGGGGAGCTGCGCCGGCAGGTCCTCGAGGCGGTCCGCGGGACCGGCTTCCGCAAGGTGGCGGTCGACCTGGAGGGGTACCGGCCGGCCGGCCTGAAGTCGCGTCTCCCCGCCGCG
>CAYZDB010000090.1:0-10133 GCA_964476985.1 uncultured Acidobacteriota bacterium
GACGCGGCCGTGCGCGGCCTCCTCGGCCATGACCCGCAGCTTCTCCTCCGGCCGCACGCCTCCCCGTGCGAGGCCGGGCGCGATCGCCAGCCGGCGCGCCACGGCCCCGACGACCGCCGGATGATCGCCGGAGAGGATCCCGATCTCCCAGCCCGAGGCGCGCAGCCGGTCGATCGCGCCGGGTGCGTCGGCGCGCAGCGGGTCGCCCAGCACCGCGACCGCAGCGGGCGTTCCGTCGACCGCCACGACGAGCGGCGTCAGCCCGTCGGACAGCGCGACGTCGACCGCGTCGGCCAGCGGTCCGGCAGAAAGCGGCGAGTCCAGGAACGCGAGCGAGCCGACCGCGACGCGCCGCCCCTCGACGAGCCCGGCGATCCCCGCGCCGCGCGTCTCGACCACCTCGTTGGCCGGCGGAAGGGAGGGCGCCTCCGCGGCCGGCAGGCGAGCGGCCTCCGCGTCGCCGACCGCGAGCCCCCCGAAGGCCCGCGCCACCGGGTGGGCCGAATGAGCCTCCAGCGCCGCCGCCAGCCGCAGCGCGCCGGGATCGCCGGCCGTCCGGACCAGCGCGACGCGCCCCTCGGTCAGCGTGCCGGTCTTGTCGAGCCAGAAGCGCCCCGGCCGGGCGAGGCGCTCGATCACGTCGGCGCCCTTGATCAAAAGGCCACGACGGGCGGCACGGCCGATCGATGCGCTCACGGCGAGCGGTGTCGCGAGGCCGAGGGCGCAGGGGCAGGTGACGATCAGGAGGGCGACGACGTTCTCGACGGCGCGATCCGGGTCGATCCGCCACCAGAGCGCCCCGGTCACCGCCGCCAGCACCAGCACCGCGACCACGAACCAGCCCGAGATCCGGTCGGCGAGCTGGACGATCGGCGCGCGGCGCCGGGCGTGCTCCTCGACCAGCTGCATCAGCCGGCCGACGCGCGTCTCCTCGCCCGCGCGCTCGACCTCGACTTCCAGCCGACCCGACAGGTTGACCGTCCCGGCGTGGACCGCGTCGCCCGGCCCCGCTCCGACGGGCCGCGACTCGCCGGTGAGCAGCGACAGGTCCAGCTCGCTGTGGCCCGCGCGCACGACGCCGTCGGCGGGAACGGTGTCGCCGGCCCGGACCTCGACCCGCGCGCCCGGAACCAGCGCCTCGAGCGGGACCTCGCGCACCACGAGCGTCCCGTCCGCCCCCGACTCGATCCGCCGCGCGGTCGACGGCGCCAGCGACGACAGCAGCTCGGTCGCGTCGGCCGCGCCGCGCTGCTGGCGCGTCTGCAGGAAACGCCCGACCAGCAGCAGGAAGACCAGCGCGGTCAGCGACTCGAAATACACGCTGCCGGTGCCGCGGATCGTGTTGGCGGCGCTGCTGGCGAAGGCCGCGAGCAGGCCGATCGCGATCGGCACGTCCATGTGCAGCGTCCGGGTGCGGACCGCCGCCCACGCCCCCCTGAGGAACACGCCCCCCGGGTAGAGCACCGCCGGGACCGCGATCAGCAGGCTGGCCCAGCGGAACAGGGCCGCGAACTCGGGCTCCATTCCGTGGCGGATCCCGCCGTACAGCGCGAAGGCGATCCCCATCGCGTTCATCGCCAGGGCCCCGGCGACGCCGATCCGGATCAGCATCGCGCGGTCGGCCTGCCGTGCCACATCGCGCGCCTTGACCCCGCGGAACGGGTGCGGCGGGTAGCCGAGCGCGTCGAGCGCCTGCGCCACGCGGGAGAGCGGCACGATCGCCGGGTCCCAGGTGACGACCGCACGGGACCGACCGATGTCGAGCCGGACCTCGACCACGCCCGGGATGACGCGCGGCACCCGTTCGACCAGCCAGACGCAGGCCGCGCAGTGCACCCCCTCGAGGTACAACTCGATGCCGTAGAGCCCGCCCGGAATCGGTCGCGCGTACCTTTCCAGGAAGTGGGGGTCATCGAACTCCGGGTAGCTGCGCCCAAGGACCCGGGCCGGCCGCGCGCGCACCCCGCTGTCGTCGCGCAGGCCGTAGTAGCGGTCGAGCCCGTGCTCGTGGATCACCGACCAGACGGTGCGGCAGCCGGCGCAGCAGAACTGCCGCCCGGCCCCGGCCTCGACCAGCGCCGGCGGGACCGGCAGGCCGCAGTGGGCGCAGCCGGTCAGGTCGGTCGCGCAGGCAGCGCCCGGCGCGGCCGCTGCGCCCGCGGCGCTCCCGCCGGCCGGCCGGCCCGCCGCGTCAGCGAGCGCTCCCATCCCCATCCTTCGCGCAGCAGGGGGGCGTCCCGTCCGGCACGGACCCGGCCGACACCGACGCCGCCGGGTGCGTCAGCGCCTTCTGGGCCGCCTCCGCCATGCTCCCGCGGGTCACGACCGCGAACAGCCCGACGACGATCAGCGCGACCGCGGTGATGGCCGGGACGTGGCGGCGCAGCGGCCCGGCCAGCGTCTGCACCCCCGCTCCCAGCGCCACCAGCACCGGCAGCGTCCCGGTCCAGAAGACCGCCATCACGAGCGCTCCGAGCGCGGCCGAGCCGGTCCCGGCCGCGGTCGCGGCGAAGGCCCACAGCCACCCGCACGGCAGGAGCCCCGTCAGCAGGCCGACGACCAGCCCGCGCAGCGCCGCCGGCTGCCCGGCGACCGCGCGGATCCCGCGCGCTACCGGTCTCGAGACGACGGCCGGCACGGGAAGGCGCGGCACCGCGAACCCCAGCGCGATCAGCAGGGAGTAGACGCCCCAGGCGGCGATGAAAAGGCCCGCCACCACCGCCGCGACCCGCTGCACCCCGGCCAGCGTGCCGCCGATCCCGTCGAGCGCCGCGCCCAGCGTCCCGGCCAGCGCGCCGATCGCGGCGTAGACGATCAGCCGCCCCAGCGAGTAGGCCGCGTGCGCCGCCCACGCGCTCCCGGCGCCGCGGCGCACGCCGGCCCCCCCCGCCGCTCCGGCCCCCGCCGCTCCGCCCGCGTAGAACGCGACGAGCCCGCCGCACATCCCGGCGCAGTGCAGGCTGCCGACCAGGCTGGCGACGAAGACGGCGGCGACGAGCGCGGTCACGGGGTGATACCGCAGACCTGGCGCAGCGTGCGCGTGAACTTCTCGCCGCCCCGCGTGGCGGTGAAGCGCAGCTCCCACATCCCCGGCTCGAGGCGCGCCATGTGCCCCTCGTAGCGCCGGTCGTCGCGGGCGGCCAGCGCGCCCGTGACGCGCCGGTCGGCCATCGCCCCCTGGAAGGCCTCGACCGCCAGCGTCGCGTCCGCCACCGCCGCGCCGTCCCGGTCGCGCAGCGAGGCCACGACCCAGGAGTCGGCGGGAGACGAGCCGCAGCCCGCCTCGAGCTGCCAGCCGAGGTCGCGGTTGGCCCCCTCCTGGGCCATCGTCCCGTCCCAGGCCAGCGCCTTCCTGTAGTAGTCCGGCTCGACTGCAAACGACGGGTCCTGGGTCGCGATCACGACCATCGCGACGTTGATCCCGATTCCCAGCGCCAGCATCCCGCCCAGCAGGAAGGGCCAGGCCCGCCCCTTCTTCGCCATCGTCCGTCCCTCCTAGTTCGCCGGGCCGAGCAGCAGGTACTGCTCGTCCTCGACGAAGCCGGCGCCGTCGTCGACGCGGAAGACGACGGGAAGCTGTCCCCCGGTGAACGCGCCGCGCGGCGCGTTGACGAAGATCGTCGTCGTCTCGGTCTTCCCGTCGGCGACCGCCAACGGGTTCTGGGGCGCGATGATCGTCAGCCCGGCCGGCTCGGCGACCGAGAGCGTGTAGCTCCGGTCGGCGCCGCTGCGGTTGACGATCTTGATCCGGATCTGGTTGGCGATCTCCCCGGCTGGCGTCTCGATGAACGGCGCCCCGATCCCGCGCAGCACCGTCACATCGGCCGCCCCGCGCCGGGCCAGCGAGACCCCCAGCGCGCCGAAGACGGCGGCCAGCAGCAGCGGGTAGACGATCACCCGCGGCCGCAGGATCCGCGCCGGCTTGCCGGCGAAGCCGTTCACCGAGCCGTAGCGGATCAGCCCGCGCGGCCGCTTCACCTTGTCCATGATCGCGTCGCAGGCGTCGATGCACTGCGTGCAGGCGACGCACTCCATCTGCAGGCCGTTGCGGATGTCGATCCCGGTGGGGCAGGTGATGACGCAGGCCTTGCAGTCGATGCAGTCGCCGTAGGCGGTGCCCGGGGCGTCGGCCTTCTTCGGCCGGCCGCGCGGCTCGCCGCGCGCCCCGTCGTAGCCGATGATCAGCGAGTTGCGGTCGAGCAGCACCGACTGCAGGCGCCCGTAGGGACAGGCCACGAGGCAGGTCTGCTCCCGGAACCAGGCGAAGTCGAGGAACATCAGGATCGTCGTCGCCGCCATCACCAGGAAGGCGGTCGGGTGCTCGATCGGCGACTGGCGGACCCAGCGCGCCAGCGCTTCGACCCCGACGAAGTAGGCCAGGAAGGTGTGGGCCAGGAAGGCCGAGATCACCAGGAAGGCGGCCCACTTCACGACGCGGCGCAGGTTGGGGCCCTCGCGGTCGAGCCGCATCTGCTTGCCGCGGTCCCCCTCGAGCAGCCGCTCGAGCGGCCGGTAGACGTACTCCATGTAGACCGTCTGCGGGCAGGCCCAGCCGCACCAGACCCGCCCGAAGATCGCGGTCAGGAGGAAGATCAGGAGGAAGATCCCGACCAGCAGCAGCATCAGGAACATCGTGTCGGTCGGCAGGAAGGTGGTCCCGAAGAGCGTGAACTGGCGCTTGCCGATGTCGAGCAGGACCAGCGGCTTGCCGTTCATCCGGAGGTAGGGGATCAGCGTGAAGAGGGCGATCAGCCCCCAGGCCACGATCGCTCGCGCCTTCCAGAACCGGCCCTTGGCGGTCTTCGTCCGGATCCAGATCCGCTTTCCTTGCGCGTCGAGCGTCGAAAGGACCTGCTCGCCGGCCTCCGGGATCAGGGGGTTCATGGGGTCGGCGATCCTCCGGCGGACGGGGCTGCCGCGGCGGGCGGCGGGGAAGAGGGCGGCGCGGCGCCCCTGGCCGGCGCCGGCAGCGGCTTGCCGTCCGGCCCGAGCTTCGGCGCGTTGGCGACGATCTCCGCGTCGGCCCTGGCCTCCAGCGCCTCGCGCTGCGCCGGGTCGAAGCGGTCGCCCTGCGGGGCCTTGGCGTTGGGCGGGGCCGAGCCCTTGAGCGAGTCGACGTAGGCCGAGAGGGTCAGGATCTGCCCGACCGGGAGCTGGGTCTTCCAGGACAGCATCCCCTTGGACGGGACCCCTTCCATGATCGTGCGGTAGATCTGCGTCGGCAGCGCGCCGTGCAGCCAGAAGTCGTCGGTCAGGTTCGGGCCGATGTTCCCCTCGCCGCGGGTGCCGTGGCAGGGGCCGCACTTCCCGACGAACAGCGCCTGGGCGGCCAGCATCTTGGCCTGGTCGGCCTTGAGGCCGTTGATCGTCTGGTTCGTGATCGGGCCGAGCTTGAGGATCTCCTTCATCTGCATGTCGGAGACCACCAGCATCGTGCGGTCGTACTGCCCCTGGACCGACTCGCCGTGGCCGAAGTGGTAGTACACGACGTAGAAGGCCGAGGCGAAGATCGTGGCCCAGAACAGGACGAGCCACCAGGTCGGGAGCGGGTTGTCGTACTCCTGAATCCCGTCGAAGGCGTGGTGGCGGAGTTCTTCCTGGGACGAGAGCTGCTCAGACATGGCGTGGATCCTCGTGGCGCGCGGTGCGGCCGGAAGGGCGCCCGGCGGGCGCGCTGTCGTCGTCGAGGGGAAGCCGGCTCATCTCGTCCTGGGCCGCCCGGTTCCGCTTCAGGAAGGTCCAGGCGACGATCGCCAGGAAGGCGAGGATCGCGAGCACGAGCCCCCACTCGGCGAAGCTCGTCATGCCCGATCCGCTCATCAGGTCGGAGAGGCTCATCAGTAGGTTCCGGCCGGCGCGGCAGCCGGGGCCGGCGTGTCCACCGCCGCCGCCGGAGCGGCCGGCGGGGTGGCGGGAGCCGCCGCCTGGGCCGGGGGCGCCGCGGGCGGCTCGCCCGGCGGCGGCAGGTTCCTGATGTCGGTCCCCAGCCGCTGCATGTAGGCGACCAGCGCGATCACCTTCCGGTCCTCGAGCCCCTTCGGCCCGCCCTGGGTCACGACCGCCTCGGCGACCTTCTTCGCCTGGGCCCGCGCCGCCTCGGCCCCGCCCGCGATGTCGGCCTCGGTGTAAGGCACGCCGAGCGTCCGCATCGCCTTCATATGGGCCGGGATCCCCGCGAAGTCCAGCGGCGAGGCCAGGAGCCACGGGTAGGGGGGCATGATCGACTGCGGCGTGGTCGAGCGCGGGTTCTCGAAGTGCCGGACGTGCCACAGGTCGGGGTACTTGCCGCCGACGCGCTGCAGGTCCGGCCCGATCCGGCGCGAGCCCCACTGGAACGGGTGGTCGTAGACCGACTCGCCCGGCTTGGCGTACTCGCCGTAGCGCAGCACCTCGGCGTAGATCGGCCGGACCTGCTGGCTGTGGCAGTTGTAGCAGCCCTCGGCGATGTAGATCGCGCGGCCCGACAGCTCGAGCGGCGTCAGCGGCTTGACCGAGGCGATCGTCGGGACATTCCCCTTGATCGTGAACAGCGGGATGATCTCGAACAGCGAGGCGGTGATCACCGCGACCGCGACCCAGACCGTGAAGACCAGCGGCAGCCGCTCCCAGCGCCCGTACCACCCCGCGGCGGCGAAGCGCTCGAGCTTGTATGCGAAGTTCGTGACGTGGGCCCCGGTGGAGCGCAGGTAGGACGGCTGCGGCGGCGGGTCGACGTACTGCGCGGCCAGCGCCGGGGCCTCGTGCACCGGGACCTCGTAGCGCGCCGGGCGGCGCGCCCAGGTCATCATCCCGTTGACCAGGCAGAGGATGGCGCCGAGCAGGTAGAGCGTGCCGCCGACGACCCGGACCCAGTACATCGGGATCAGCTTCATCGTGGTCTCGATGAAGTCGGGGTAGGCCAGCTGGCCGGTGTCGGTGAAGGCCCGCCACATCAGCCCCTGGGTCAGGCCGGCGGCGTAGATCGCGACGATGTAGAGCAGGATCCCGATCGTCGCGATCCAGAAGTGGATTTCGGCCGCCTTGCGGCTCCAGAGCGGGGCTTGGAACAGCCGCGGGAAGAGCCAGTACAGCATCCCGAAGGCCATGAAGCCGACCCAGCCCAGCGCCCCCGCGTGGACGTGGGCGATCGTCCAGTCGGTGTAGTGGGACAGCGCGTTGACGCTCTTGACCGAGAGCAGCGGCCCCTCAAAGGTCGACATCCCGTAGAAGGTGATCGCGACCACGAAGAACTTCAGGACCGGGTCCTCGGCGACCTTGTTCCAGGCCCCGCGCAGCGTCAGCAGGCCGTTGATCATCCCGCCCCACGACGGCATCCAGAGGACGACCGAGAACAGCATCCCCAGCGTGGAGGCCCAGGCCGGCAGCGAGGTGTAGTGCAGGTGGTGCGGGCCGGCCCAGATGTAGATGAAGACCAGCGACCAGAAGTGGAGGATCGAGAGCTTGTAGGAGTAGACGGGGCGGTTCGCGGCCTTGGGGAGGAAGTAGTACATCAGCCCCAGGATCGGGGTCGTCAGCAGGAAGCCGACGGCATTGTGCCCGTACCACCACTGCATCAGGGCGTCCATCACGCCGGGGTAGACCGAGTAGCTCTTCATCCAGCCGGCCGGGACGGCCAGGCTGTTGAAGATGTGCAGGAGCGCGATCGTCACCACGGTCGCGATGTAGAACCAGATCGCGACGTACAGGTGCCGCTCGCGCCGGACGGCGATCGTGCCGAAGAAGTTGACGGCGAAGATCACCCAGACCAGTGCGATCGCGATGTCGATCGGCCACTCCAGCTCGGCGTACTCCTTGCCCTGCGTGAAGCCGGCCAGCAGGGTCACCGCGGCGGCGACGATGATCAGCTGCCAGCCCCAGAAGTGCAGCCGGCCCAGCGCGTCGTTCCAGAGCCTCGCCTTGAGCAGGCGCTGGAGCGAGTAGTAGACCCCGGCGAAGATCGCGTTGCCCGCGAAGGCGAAGATCACGGCGTTGGTGTGCAGCGGGCGCAGCCGGCCGAACGACAGCCACGAGGTGGCGAAGTTGAAGGCCGGGTTGGCCAGCTGCAGCGCGGCGATCACGCCGACCAGCAGGCCGACGACGCCCCACACCATCGTCGCCCAGACGAACATCCGGACGAGGCCGTCGTCGTAGGAGAAGCGTTCCAACCGTTCGCTCATGATCTCTCCGTCGTCTTGCGTCCGTTCTGCAGGGAAACGGGCCGGGCCCCGCAGCGCGCCAGGAGGCGTCGCACGGTGGGGCTGGCCAGGGCCAGGCTGCGCGGCACGGCGAGCAGCTCGCAGTCCGCGCTGACGATCACGTCCTTGGTCGAGGCCAGTTCCAGCTCG
This sequence comes from uncultured Acidobacteriota bacterium, assembly GCA_964476985.1. Lineage (GTDB taxonomy): Bacteria > Acidobacteriota > Polarisedimenticolia > J045 > J045 > JALOKP01. Next base: position 8,325 of record CAYZDB010000090.1, read on the forward strand.
TCGAGCGGCGGGACCAGGGCCGGCGCGCCGCCCGGCTCGACGGCCGCCGGGTCGGGCGCCCGCCCGTTGCCTCGTGAGCGCCCCGCCGGATCCTCCAGCCGCAGCGCGCCGCCGAGCAGCACGAAGAGGCCCGGGGGGAAGTGGCCGGCGTAGAGCAGGACCTGGCCCGCGGCGCCGGTCAGGCGGCTGACGTCGGGGAGCCGCGACAACTCCTCCAGCGCCGCGCCGCACCCTTCGGGTCCGGCGGCCGGGGCGCCCTTCGCACGGGCGGTTCGCGGGGTCCCTCGCATCGCGGGCGAAAGTCTACCCGGCCCCTTCCGCCGGCCTCTTGAGGCGCGTCACGGCCCGGCTTGATGAAGGTCAAGTCCCGGGGGCATGATGAACGGCTCCCGACGCCCCGCCCCCGGTCCGGATCCGGGCGCGGGCCTCCCGGCGGGACGGCGGCGCGCGCGGCGAATGCCCAGGAAAACCAAGGGGATGCGGATCGGCAGCCCGGCGCTGCGGCCGACCTCGTGCCTGGCCTGCGCCGCGCGCGGATCGACCGAGTGGTGCGAGCTGCCGGAGGACGACCTCCGGCTGCTCAGTCAGTCGAAGGTGAGCAACGTCTATCGCCCCGGGCAGGTCGTCTTCTACCAGGGCCAGCCCTGCCTCGGCCTGCACTGCATCGAGTCGGGGACCGTGGCGCTGCGCAAGACCGACGCGCAGGGGGCCTCGGTGATCGCCCGGCTGTTCCACGCCGGGCAGACGCTGGGCTACCTGGCCTACTTCGCGCGGCGCCCCTACACCGGGACGGCGGAAGCGGTCACGGAGTGCCGGATCTGCTTCATCGACAAGGCCGCGGTCCGCGCGATCGTCTCGCGCAACCCGGGGGTGGCGCAGCGCTTCCTCGGCCGGATCGCCGACAACCTGTCCGAGGCCGAGGACGCGCGGCTGGCGGTCTCGACGATGCCGCTGCGGGCGCGGCTGGCCGAACTGCTGGTCTCGGTCCGCGAGCGCTTCGGCGCGGCGGGGGAGGACGGGACGATCACGCTGCGGCTGCCGCTCTCGCGCCAGGACATCGCCGCGATGCTGGGGGCCCGGCCCGAGAGCCTGTCGCGCGCGATCCGCGAGCTGTCGGGCGCGGGGGTCGCGGTCTTCGACGGCCGCGACGTGACGATCCCCGACCTCGACGCGCTGATCGACGAGGTGGAGCAGGCGGGGGGGGTGTGAGCGGGCCACCGGGCGGAGGCCGTCCGGGCGCGTGGCTCGCGGTGGCGCTGGGGGTCGCGCTGCTGGCGGCGGTTGCCTACCGGGGAGCGCTCGGCGCGGGCTGGGTCTGGGACGACCGGCTGGTCGTCAGCCAGCAGCTGCCGCGGTTTCACGGCGCGCGCGACGCGTTCTTCCCGCCGCCCGACGTGCCGCGGCTGGTGCCGCAGTACTACCGGCCCGTGGTGATCCTGTCGTGGCTGGCGGACGACGCCCGGGCCCGTGCCCGCGCCGCCGCGGTGCGGCCGGGGGCGATGGAGCGACTGCCGGCCGATCCCGGGGGGGAACTCCGGCTCGACGCGGCGCGCCAGCGCGCGTTCCACGGCACGAACGTGGCGCTCCACGCCGCGTCGGCCGCGCTGGTGGCGCTGCTCGCGGCGGCGCTCGCGGGCTGGGCGGCCGCGGCGCGCGGCGGCGCGGGCGGGGTGAGCGCTGCGGGCCCGGCAGCGGAGGTCGCCGGCGGACCGCTGCGGCGAGCGCTGCCGCTGGTCCCCGCGGCGCTGGCCGGCGCGCTCTTCGCGCTCCACCCGCTGGCGGTGGAGCCGGTGACCTGGGCCGCCGGGC
>CAYZDB010000091.1:0-9995 GCA_964476985.1 uncultured Acidobacteriota bacterium
CCGGCGAAGGCGCTGCCGTTGTTGTTGGCGGCGGAGAGGAAGGCGTAGAGGATCTCGCTGAAGCCGTGCGGGCCGGGATTCGCCACGCCCGCCGCGCCGGCCGCCGTCGAGACCGCGACGGCGGTCCCGACCAGCGCCGCGATCGGCGAGACGAGGATCCCGAGCGCGGCCATCTTCGTTTCGTACGACTCGATCTTCTTGCCCAGGTACTCGGGCGTCCGGCCGACCATCAGCCCGGCGATGAAGACCGTGACGATCACGAACAGCAGCATTCCGTAGAGGCCCGACCCCACCCCGCCGAAGGCGACCTCGCCCAGGGACATCAGCGTCATCGCCGCCAGTCCCCCGAGCGGGTTGAAGGAGTCGTGCATCGAGTTCACCGAGCCGTTCGAGGCGGCGGTCGTGGCGGCGGCCCAGGTCGTCGAGCCGGCGATGCCGAACCGGACCTCTTTCCCTTCCATGTTGCCGCCGGGGTTCCCGGCCGCGGCGGCCTGGTCGACGCCGAGTCCCGTCAGCCGGGGGTTCGGCTGCGCCTCGGACCAGGCGGCAAGCGCGAGGAAGAGGGAGAAGAGCACCAGCATGGCCGCGAAGAGCGCCCAGCCCTGACGCATGTCCTTCACCCAGTGACCGAAGCTGAAGCAGAGCGCCGCCGGGATCAGCAGGATCGCCAGCATCTCGAGAAGGCTCGAGAGCGGCGTCGGGTTCTCGAAGGGGTGGGCGGAATTCACGTTGTAGTAGCCGCCGCCGTTCGTGCCGAGCTGCTTGATCGCCACCTGCGACGCCACGGGGCCGAGCGCGAGGCGCTGGCTCGTGACCGGGTGCCCCTCGCCAGCCACCGCCGGCTGCAGCAGCGCGACGTCTCGGCTTCCCGAGAGCGTCTGGACCACCCCCTGCGAGACGAGCGCGACCGCGAGGAGCAGCGCCAGCGGCAGCAGCACGTAGAGCGTGCTGCGCACCAAGTCGGCCCAGAAGTTGCCGATCGTCCCCATCGAGCGGCGCACGAGGCCGCGCACCAGCGCCATCAGGACCGCGATCCCGGCCGCGGCGGAGACGAAGTTCTGGACCGTCAGCGCCAGCATCGCGCTGGAGGTGCTGATCGTCGTCTCGCCGCCGTACGACTGCCAGTTGGTATTGGTGGCGAAGCTCACCGCGGTATTGAAGGCGAGGTGCGGTGAGGTCCCCGGGAACTGGTCGGGATTCAGCGGCAGGAGCCCCTGCACGCGCAGCAGCGCGTAGACCGCGACCAGCCCGGCGGCGTTGAACAGCAGGAAGGAGAGCGCGTACTCCTTCCAGGTCATCTCGCGCACGGGGTCGGCGCCCGCGAGGCGGTAGATAAGCCGCTCGACCGGACCGAGAACGCGCGTGAGCCACGGCCGCTCCCCGTCGAGCGCGCGGGCGATCGGGCGCCCCAGCAGCCAGCCGCCGGCCGTGAGCAGGACCAGGTAGAGCGCGATCTGCAGCAGACCGTTCGTGGTCATCAGAAGCGCTCCGGCAGCAGCAGCGCGTAGATGAGGTAGGCGGCGAGCGCGATCGCGAGCAGAAGACCCAGCACGAGGATCACTTGAACGTCTCCCGGGAGCGGTCGCAGACGACCAGGAACCTCCACGTCAGGGCGAAGAACCCGACGATCACGGCGACGTAGAGAAGATCGGACACGGCGGCGCTCCTTCCTGCGAACGCGGGAAGGTATAGCCCGTGCAGGCGTCAGCGGGTCGTCAGGAATGCACGCGCCAGCGTCAGGATCCCGTTAGGATCCACGCTGGATCGGTGGAGGCGGGCGGAATCGGGACGGCGCGGACTCACCCCACCAGGTACAGCCGGTCCTGCGGCCGCGACAGCCACTCCGCGCCGTCGGCGGTGACCGCCACGATCTCCTCGCAGGTCGCGATCCCGTGCCCCTCGATCGGCAGCCGCGGCTCGATCGTGTAGCACTGGTCCTTCTCGACGACCGAGTCGGGCAGCGTCCCGTAGCGCTCCCAGCGCGGGCAGAGCAGTCCGGCGCCGTCGTGCGCGGTGCGGCCGATCTGGTGGCCCAGCGCGTGCGGGTACTCGGGGTAGCCGCGGTCGGTGATGTACGAGCGCGCGACGGTGTCGGCCTCGACCCCTTTGACCCCCGGCTTCAGGAACGCCTTGGCCGCGCGGATCGACTCGACGATCGTTTCGAAGCCGCGCTGCACCGTGCTGGGCGCGGCGGTCTCGCCCGGGCGCAGGAAGTACCAGGTGCGCTGCAGGTCCGAGCAGTAGTCGTCCTTCTTGACGCCGAAGTCGACGTTCATCACCTGCCCGGGCTCGATCGGCCGGTCAGTCGGCCCGGCGTGCGCGCCGGCGGATTCGGGCCCGGTGAAGACCGCCGGGCAGTGGTCCGGGTCCCAGGCCAGCGTCAGCCCGCCGATCCGGTCCATCTCCTCGCAGATCAGCCCCGCGACCTGCTTCTCGGTCTGCCCGGCGCGGAGCCGCGGCGTCAGCCGGTCGAAGATGTCGCAGGTCAGCGCGCAGGCCGCGGCGATCCGCGCCCGCTCGGTCGCCGACTTGCGCCCGCGCAGCGCGGCGACGATCCGCTCGGACGACTCGAGCCGCGCCGCGTAGGGGGTCCCCTCGAGCGCGGCGACGAGCGTCAGGTACATCCCGTGCGTCAGGCCGTCGGCCATCGTGTCGTTGACGGAGTAGTTGATGGCGATCCGCCGCGGGTCGAGCCGCTCCAGCACCTTGCGCAGCTCGCCCGACACGCCGCCGACGTAGCCGACGATCTCGGAGTAGTGCCCGTGCATCTCCTGGTTGGCCTTGTCGAGGCTGCCGACGATCGCGATCCGATCGCCCTGCGGCGTCAGCACGAAGGCCGACTGCCAGGTGACGTTCGGCCCGACCACCAGGTCGAAGCACGGGTCGTGCAGCGTCGCTGACTCGCGCGCGAACAGCAGCCAGGCGTCGAAGCCCGTTTCCTTCAGGATCTGGGGGACCTGCGCCAGCTTCTCGTCGACCATCGGATTGCCGATGCCCATCGCGTGCACCTCCGGGAGGGGGACATGGTAGCGCGGGCGGGGCGAACCGCGAGCCGGGCGGTGTACGATGTCCCCGGTTGCCGCAGCGGGACGGACCGGCGGGTGCCGGGGCCGTCGCGCCCCGGCCCGCGCGCTACGCTCCGTGCGAGGAGTGACCGCCATGTCGGAACCGGGCCGCGCTCGTCTGCTGACCTACGCGGATTACGCCGCGCTCCCCGACGACGGGCAACGGTACCAGCTCCTCGAGGGGGAGCTGGTCATGACGCCGTCGCCGAGCCGGTGGCACCAGGATGTCTCGCGGGAACTCGAGTTCCGCCTGCTGGACTACGTCCGGGAGGACGACCTGGGGGAGGTCTACTACGCCCCCCTGGACGTGACCCTCGACGATCGGAACGTCGTCCAGCCCGACATCCTGTTCGTGTCGAAGGCCCGGGCCGGGATCCTGCAGGGCGCCCGGATCATCGGCGCGCCGGACCTGTGCGTCGAGATCCTCTCGCCCGGAACGGAGCGTCTCGACCGTGTCCGCAAGCTGGAGCTGTACGCCCGCTTCGACGTCACGCACTACTGGATCGTCGACCTCGCGGCGCGCACGATCGAAGAGTACGTGCTGGCCGGCGACAGCTACCGCGTGCGCAGCGTCGCGGCCTACCACGCGCCGTTCCGGCCCGCCGCCTTCCCCGGCTTCGAGTTCCGGCTGAGCGTGGTCGCCCTGCCGGCGGCGGACTAGGGCAGCAACCCCCGCTCCCGCAGCATCTCCTTCGCGACGTCGCGCGCACGCCGCCCGTCGATCCCTTCCGCTTCGCCGACCAGGTTGACGGCGAAAACGTACTCGCCCTTCGGCCCCTTCACGTCGCCGACGAACCAGCCCAGGTACCGGCCGTCGGACCACTCGCCCGAGCCGGTCTTTCCGCTGAGCACGACCCCGTTCTCGTCGGAGTTGACCAGGATCTGCTTGACCGTCGCGACCGCTTCGGGCTGGAACGGCAGCTCGTTCCGGTACAGCTTGGCCATGAAGGCGACCTGTTCGTCGGCGGAGATCAGGAGCGACGACATCAGCCAGAACTTCTTCTGCCCGCCGGAGATGTCGCGGTTGCCGTACTCGATCCGGTCGAGCCAGTTCTGCATCCGGCGCGGCCCGATCTCCTCGGCCACCCGGCGGAAGTACCAGACGATCGAGTTCTGGATCGCGCTGGTCAGGGTCTGGTCGCGGTTGGCGGCCGCGCGCCCGTAGTCGTGACCGTCCCACTTGAAGGTCGTGTTCGCGTCGGTCAGCACGCCGGTCTGCAGGCCGATCAGCGCGTTCGGGATCTTGAAGGTGGAGCAGGGGGAGAAGCGCTCGGCGCACTGCTCCCCGCCTTCCCGCAGCACCGTCTCGCCGGTCGCCAGGTTCACCAGGACGAGGCAGCGCGCGACCGGCGGGCCGGTCTCGGCCGCCGGTGCGTCGTCCGCCGGAGGGTCGGCCGGTGCCGGAGCGGCCGGCGCGGGCGCCGGAGCGGGCGGCGGTGCCGCCTGCGGCGCCGGCCCGGCCGCAGCGAGGGCGACCGCCAGCCCGGCGGCGGCGAGCAGGACGGGAACGAACAGGGCCAGGACGACGGCGGGGCGGAGGAGGGGGCGCATGCCCCCATTCTCGCGCGGCCGACGCCGCCTGTCGCGCCCCCGCACGGCTACAATCCCGCGCACCAGCGGCGAGAGCCGGGAGGGCCCGATGGCCGAGCGTGGGCGCTGCAACACGACCAACCCGTCCGTCCTGCGGTTCGTCGAGGAGACGGCCTCCCGCACGCGGCCCGACCGGATCTACTGGTGCGACGGCTCGGCCGAGGAGAAGGCCGCCCTGACCCGCGAGGCCGTCGCGGCCGGGATCCTGATCCCGCTGAACCCGAAGAAGTGGCCCGGCTGCTTCCTCCACCGCAGCCACCCCAACGACGTGGCGCGGGTCGAGCAGTGCACCTACATCTGCACGGACGGGCGGGACAGCGCCGGCCCGACCAACAACTGGGCGGCGCCGAAGGCGATGCTCGAGACGCTCCACGGCCTGCTCGACGGCGCGATGGCCGGCCGCACGCTGTACGTCATCCCCTACGTCATGGGCCCGCCGGGCTCGCCGATGTCGAAGGTCGGGGTCGAGCTCTCCGACTCGATCTACGTCGCGCTCAACATGGGGATCATGACGCGGATGGGCGAGGTCGCCTGGCGCCAGCTGGGCGACTCCGACGACTTCAACCGCGGCGTGCACGCGATGCTCGACGTTCACCCCGACCGCCGAATCATCGCGCACTTCCCGCACGAGAACACGATCATCTCGGTCGGCTCGGCCTACGGCGGCAACGTCCTCCTGGGGAAGAAGTGCTTCGCGCTGCGCATCGGCTCCCACCTGGCCCGCAACGAGGGCTGGATGGCCGAGCACATGCTGATCCTCAAGGTCACCTCGCCGCGCGGCGAGTCGACCTTCGTCGCGGCGGCGTTCCCCAGCGCCTGCGGCAAGACCAACTTCGCGATGCTGGTCCCGCCCGAGCGCTTCTCCGGCTGGAAGGTCGAGACGATCGGCGACGACATCGCCTGGATGCGCCCCGGGCCCGACGGCCGGCTCTACGCGATCAACCCCGAGGCCGGCTACTTCGGCGTCGTCCCCGGCACCAACCGCAAGAGCAACCCCAACGCGATGGCGACGATCGCGCGGGACACGATCTTCACCAACGTCGCGCTGCTTCCCGACGGCGACATCTGGTGGGAGGGAAAGGATGGCCCGCCGCCGGCCGAGTGCCTCGACTGGCGCGGCCAGCGCTGGACCCCCGACAGCAAGGAACCGGCCGCGCATCCCAACAGCCGCTTCACCGCGCCGATGCACAACAACCCGGCGCTGGCCCCGGAGGTCGACGACCCGCAGGGGGTGCCGATCAGTGCAATCGTCTTCGGCGGCCGGCGCAGCGACACGATGCCGCTGGTCTTCCAGGCCTTCAACTGGGTCCAGGGGGTCTACGTCGGCGCCACGATCGGGTCCGAGACGACGGCCGCGGCGGTCGGCAGCGTCGGGCAGGTCCGGCGCGACCCGATGGCCATGCTCCCGTTCTGCGGCTACAACATGGGCGACTACTTCCGCCACTGGATCGACATGCGGAAGAAGATCCGGCACCTGCCGCGCCTGTTCCACGTCAACTGGTTCCGCAAGGACCGCGAGGGGCGGTTCCTCTGGCCCGGCTTCGGCGAGAACATGCGCGTGCTGGAGTGGATCGTCGACCGCTGCCACTACCGCGTCGGGGCCGAGGAGGGGATCCTGGGCTGGATGCCGCTGGTCGAGAACTTCGACCTGGAGGGGCTGGAGAACTTCGGCCCGGCAGAGTTCGAAGCGGTCCAGGCGACGCACGAAGAGGAGCTGCGGCGCGAGGTGCTGATGCACGAGGAGCTGTTCATGAAGCTCCACAGCACGCTGCCGAAGGAGTTCGTCTACACGCGGGAGCTGCTGGTCGCGCGGCTGTGATGGCGGGCGGGCGGCCACGCAGGGCCGCCCCTACGGAGCCTCGGAACCGACCAGGTCGCCGTCGACGAGGCGGACGATCCCGAGCGGGTTGGCGTCCTGCAGCTCGGGCGGGAGCGCGGCGTCGGGGAAGCCCTGGTAGCAGACCGGCCGCGCGAAGCGCGCGATCGCCCGCGTCCCGACCGATGTGAAGCGCGCGTCGGAGGCCGCCGGGTACGGCCCGCCGTGGACCATCGACGGGCAGACCTCGACGCCGGTCGGGAAGCCGTTGATCACGATCCGCCCGACCTTGGTCTCGAGCAGCGCGAGCAGCTCCCGGTGCTGCGCCAGTTCCTCCGGCTCGCCGTGGACCGTCGCCGTCAGGTGGCCCTCCAGCGCGCGCACGACCCGCTCCCGCTCCGCCGCGTCGCGGCAGGAGACGAGCAGCGTCGCCGGCCCGAAGACCTCCTCGCGCAGCGCCTCGTCGACCAGGAAGGTCGTCGCGTCGGCGCGGAACAGCGCGGCCGTCGCGCGGCAGTGCCCGGGCCCCGCGTCGAGGTTCGACAGCGCCAGCGCCTCGACCCCGCCGCGCTCCGCCAGGCGCCCCACCCCCGCGGCGTAGGCCGCGCGCAGGTCGGCGTAGAGCATCGTCCCCGGCGCCGTCGCGGCCAGGCGCGCGGCCAGGTCGGCCGCGAACGCCTCGGCGGCGGGCCCGGCCTCGACCAGCACCAGCCCCGGGTTGGTGCAGAACTGCCCGACCCCCAGCGTCACCGAGACGTGCAGTCCCTCCGCGATCGCGGCGCCGCGCGCGGCCAGCGCGCGCGGCAGGATCACGACCGGGTTGAGGCTTCCCATCTCGGCGAAGACCGGGATCGGCTCGGGGCGCGCCGCGGCCAGGTCCATCAGCGCGCGCCCCGCCGCCTTGCTGCCGGTGAAGCCGACCGCCCGGATCGCGGGGTGCCGGACCAGCGCCTGCCCGACCGTCGGCCCGTCGCCGAAGAGCAGCGAGACGACGCCGTCGGGCATCCCGCAGGCCCGCGCCGCCTCGACGATCGCCAGCCCCGCCAGCTCCGAGGTGCCGGGGTGCGCCGAGTGCGCCTTCACGACGACCGGGCAGCCCGCCGCCAGCGCCGACGCGGTGTCGCCGCCCGCGACCGTGAAGGCCAGCGGGAAGTTGGACGGCCCGAAGACCGCGACCGGCCCCAGCGCGCGCAGCATCGAGCGGACGTCCGGCTTCGGCAGCGGCTGGCGCGCGGGCTGGGCCCGGTCGATCCGCGCGTCGACCCACGACCCCCCGCGGACCAGCGCCGCGAACATCCGGAGCTGGCCGCAGGTCCGCGCCAGCTCGCCGCGGATCCGCGCCGCGGGGAGCGCCGTCTCGGCCGTGGCGCGGGCCTCGAGCGCGTCGCCCCGCGCCTCGAGCCCGGCCGAGATCGCCTCGAGAAACGCCGCACGGTCGCGGCCGGACAGGGCCCGGTACGCCTCGAACGCGTCGGCCGCGAGGCGCGCCGCGCGATCGACCTCCTCCTCCGCGGCCAGGTGGTACGGCGGCTCCAGCGCCGCGCCCGTTCCCGGGTCGACGCCGAAGATCACGCGGCCCGACGCGGCCGCGCGCGAGTACCCGACGAGCGAGAGCCCCAGGAGCGCCATCGTCCTTCCCTTCAGCGCGGCCGCGCCGCGAGCGCCGCCTCGATCTTCGCCAGCGCCGCCCGCCGCTCGGCGCCGGCCAGCACCAGGCGCGGCGGCCGGACCCGCTCGCTGCCGATCCCGGCGACCTCCTGGCAGAGCTTGATCAGCTGCACGAACTTCGGGACCGTGTCCATCCGCAGCAGCGGCAGGAACCAGCGGTAGAGCGCGTCGGCCTCGGCGCGCCGCCCGCGCCGCGCGGCTTCGAACAGCCGCACCGACTCGACGGGGAGCGCGTTGACCAGCCCCGCCACCCAGCCGACCGCGCCGGCCTCGATCCCCTCGACGATCAGGTCGTCCACGCCGACCGCCAGCTCGAGCCGGTCCCCCAGCACCGCGCGCAGCGCCGTCACGCGCCGCACGTCGGCGCTCGACTCCTTCACCGCCGCGAGCTGCGGGAACTCCTCCGCCAGCTCGGCCACCTGCTCCGGCACGAAGTCGGTGCGGTAGGCGATCGGGTTGTTGTAGAGCATGCAGGACAGCCCGGTCGCGCGGAGCACCGCCGCGACGTGGGCCTTCATCTCGCGCCAGTCGGTCGAGTAGACGTAGGGCGGCAGGATCATCAGGCCGCGGCACCCGGCCCGCTCGGCGGCCTTCGCGATCCGCACCGCCTCCGCCGTCGAGAGCGCCGAGACCGCCGCGATCAGCGGCGCGCGCCGGCCGAGCGTGCCGGCCAGCGTCTCCAGCACGGCGGCCTTCTCCTCGAACGACAGCGTTGCCCCCTCGCCCAGCGAGCCGAGCGCGACGATCCCGCGCGCGCCGTGCTCGACCAGCCAGGCGGCGTGGCGCGCGAGGAACTCGTGGTCGACCGCGAGGTTCTTCGTGAACGGGGTCGTGATCGCGGGCAGGACGCCCTTCCAGATCGTCGCCATCGTCAGGGTCCTTCCGTGCCGCCCGGCGGGACCTCGCCCGCCGCGGCCAGGCTCTCGAGGCGCACCGGAACGGCCGGCGGCCGCACCGACTCCGCGCCCCATCCGAACAGGAACTCCGCCGCCGGCCCGCAGACGCGCCCCTGGCAGGGGCCCATCCCGCAGCGCGTGTGCAGCTTCGCGGCGCGCCAGCCGGGCTGCTCCGCGAGCGCGCCGCGCGTCACGTCCTCGCAGCGGCAGACCACGGTCTCCGGCCGCGCCAGCGCGCGCAGATCGTCGCGCAGCGCGAAGGCCCGCGCCATCGCGGCGCCGAACGCCCGCGCGCGCTCCCGCGCACGCTGCAGGCCGGCCGGGATCGCGCCCGCACCCGCCGCCCCCAGCCCGGCGATCGCCCCCTCGGCCAGCGCCGCCTCGAGCCCGGCGATCCCGGCCGCCTCGCCCGCCGCGAAGACCCCGGGGACCGAGGTCTCCTGCCGCGCGCCGGTCGCGACCGCGCCGCCCGCCGCGACGGCGCACCCGAACAGCCGCGCGGGTTCCGCGTTCGGGACCAGCCCGAAGCCGCAGGCGAGCCGGTCGCAGGGGATCTCGCGCCCGCGCCGGCCGTCGCTCACGCGGACCGCCGCCAGCGCCTCGTCGCCGAGCGCCTCGACCGGCCAGCTCCCCGTGCGGTAGGGGACGCCGGCGAGCGCCGCGCGGTGCGCGATCGCGTCGGCCAGCTTCGCAGGCCAGCGCCAGAGCCCCGCCGCGAAGCGCGCCACGCGCCCCCGCGGCGCCTGCTCGGCGATCAGCAGCACCCGCGCGCCGTGCCGTTTCAGCTCCCGCGCGACCGCGAAGAGCAGCGGCCCGCTGCCGGCGACGACGACGCGCTGGCCCGCGACCGGCGTCCCCGACTTGACCAGCGCCGAGAGGCCGCCCGCGCCGGTGACGCCCGGCAGCGTCCAGCCCGGGAACGGGAGGAACAGCTCGCGCGCGCCGGGGCAGAGCACGGCG
>CAYZDB010000092.1:0-9950 GCA_964476985.1 uncultured Acidobacteriota bacterium
CCCCGCGACCTTGAAGTCCATGTCGCCCAGGTGGTCCTCGTCGCCGAGGATGTCCGAGAGCACGACCACCTTCCCGTGCTCGCCGATCATCCCCATCGCGATCCCGGCGACCGCGCGGCGCAGCGGGACGCCGGCGTCCATCAGCGCCAGGCTGCCGCCGCAGACCGTCGCCATCGACGACGAGCCGTTGGACTCGCTGATGTCGGAGACGATCCGCACCGTGTAGGGGAAGGACTCGGGCGGGGGCAGGACGGCCGCCAGCGCGCGGTGCGCCAGGTTGCCGTGGCCGATCTCGCGCCGGCCCGGGCCGCGCAGCGCGCGGGTCTCGCCGACCGAGTAGGGCGGGAAGTTGTAGTGCAGCAGGAAGCGCTCGTAGGCGACGCCGGCCAGCGACTCGACCAGCTGCTCGTCGGACGAGGTGCCGAGCGTGCAGGTGACCAGCGCCTGGGTCTCGCCGCGGGTGAAGACGGCCGATCCGTGCGGCCGCGGCAGCCAGCCGGCCTCGGCGGAGATCGGGCGGATCGCGGCCGGGCCGCGGCCGTCGAGCCGCACCCCGTCGTCGACGATCCGCGCGCGCATGGTGCGGCGGACCAGTTCGTCCCAGGCCTCGCCCAGCTCGTCCTCGCGCCCTTCGAACTCGCCGGCCAGCGCCGCGAGGACCTCGGTCCCGAGCGCCGCCACCGCGGTGCGCCGCTCCGCCTTGCCGGCCAGCGCCAGCGCCGCGGCGACGCGGCCGGCAGCGGTCTCGGCGACGCGGCGCGCGAGCGCCTGGTCCGGGACCGGCGGCGCGAACGGGCGCCGTTCCTTCCCGGCGGCGGCTCGCATCCGGTCGAGCGCGGCGGCGGCCTCGCGGCACCAGGCGTCGGCGCGGGCGAGCGCCTCGAGCACCAGCTTCTCCGGCGCTTCGTCGGCCTCCCCCTCGACCATCACCAGGCCGTGCGGCCCCGAGGCGACGGCCAGGTCGAGGTCGGCGACCGCCCGCACGGCCCGCGACGGGAAGAGGTGCCACGCGCCGTGCGCGTGCGCGATCCGCACGCCGGCCAGGGGGCCGTCCCACGGGACGTCCGACAGGTGGAGGGCGGCCGCGGCGCCGAGGATCGCGAACGCCTCCGGGTCGACCTCCGCGTCGGCCGAGAGCACGGTCAGCAGGACCTGGACCTCGTTGAGGAAGCCGTCCGGGAACTGCGGCCGGATGCTGCGGTCGGCCAGCCGCGAGGTGAGGACCTCGGCGTCGGTGATCCGCCCCTCCCGGCGCTGGAAGGAGCCGGGGATCCGCCCCGCCGCCGAGAGCCGCTCGCGGTACTCGACGGTCAGCGGGAAGAACCCCTGTCCCGGCTTGGGCTGCTCGGCCGCGACGGCGGTCGCCAGCAGCACCGTGTCGCGGTGGCGCAGCACCACCGCGCCGTGGGCCTGGCGGGCGATCCGCCCGGTCTCCAGCGCGATCGGACCGGCCGGGGTGTCGATCGTCTCGCGATGCATGGCGTGTCTCGCTCCGGGCGAAGCGGCTACAATACCGGTCCCCCGCCTCGCCGGAAACCGATCCGGAGCCCGCCCGTCCCGGAGTCCCCATGCCCGCGTCCCTCGAGGCCTTCCTGCGCCCGCGCTCGATCGCGCTGATCGGCGCGTCCCACCGTCCGAACTCGCTCGGCGGCCGCGTCACCGCGCGGCTGTTCGGCTCGGGCTACCGCGGCCGGCTGATCCCGGTGAACCCGCGGCCCGATCCGATCCACGGGATCGCCCCCGTGGCCTCGGTGACGGCGGCCGAAGGGCCGATCGACCTGGCGCTGATCGCGATCCCGCGCGACGCCGTCCGGGGCGCGGTGCTGGAGTGCCTCGACAAGGGGATCCCCGCGATCTGCGTCGTCACCGCCGGCTTCAAGGAGGTCGACGCCGAGGGCGCGGCGCTGGAGCGCGAGCTGGTCGCGCTGGTGCGCGCGGGGGGGGCGCGGATGATCGGCCCCAACTGCATGGGAATCACCAACACCAGCCCGCAGTGCAGCTTCGACGCGACCTTCTCGCCGGTTCCGCCGCTGGCCGGCCCGATCGGGTTCGCCTCGCAGTCGGGCGCGCTCGGCGTCGCAGTGCTCAACATCTGCCACCAGCGGCAGATCGGCTTCTCGCAGTTCGTGTCGATGGGGAACAAGGCCGACGTCGCGGAAGACGACCTGCTCGAGGCCTGGGAGGACGATCCCGAGGTCCGGGTGATCGCGATGTACCTCGAGTCGGTGCGCGATCCGCAGCGCTTCCTCGCGGCGGCCCGGCGGGTGACGAAGAAGAAGCCGGTCGTGGTGGTCAAGGCCGGGCGGACCGCGGCCGGCGCGCGCGCGGCCTCCTCCCACACCGGCGCGCTGGCCGGGGCCGACCAGGGGGCGGAGGCGCTGTTCCGGCAGGCCGGCGTGCTGCGGGTCGACACCGTGGAGGAGATGCTGGAGAGCGCGCTGGCCCTGTCGCGCTGCGCGCTCCCCGCAGGAAACCGGGTCGCGGTCCTCACGAACGCGGGCGGGCCGGGGATCATGGCCGCCGACGCGCTGGATCGCGCAGGGCTTCGCGTCGCCGAGCTGGAGCCGGCCACGCGGGACGCCCTGCGCGCGCTCCTGCCGCGGGAGGCGGCGGTGACGAATCCGGTCGACATGATCGCCTCGGCCGGACCCGCCGAGTACGGCGCCTGCCTCGACCTGCTGCTGCGGGACCCCGGCGTCGACGCGGCGGTGCCGGTGGTCGTCACCCCGCCGGCCCACGACGCGCTCGACGTGCTGGCCGCGCTGGACGCTTCGGCCGCGGGCTGCGCCAAGCCGGTGCTGGGGGTCTTCATGGTCGGCGAGGACCTCAAGCGCCTGGCGGCGACGCCCGGCGCGATCCCGACCTTCCCGCAGCCGGAGGGGGCGGCCCGCGCGCTGGCCGACATGGTGCGCTCCGCGCGCTGGCGCGGGGCCGGGCCCGGCACGCCGTTCGACTGCGCCGCGGACGACGCCGCGATCGCCGCCCGGCTCGCCGCGCGCGCCGCGGCCGGCGGCGGCGACCTCGACGCGGCCGCGACCTGGCAGGTGCTCGACGCCGCCGGGATCCCCGGTGCGGCCTGGCGCGCGCTGCCGGCCGGCAGCGGCCCGGCGGCGCTCGCCGACGCCGCGGAGGCGGTCGGCTTCCCGGTCGTGCTCAAGGCGACGGGCGACGCGCTGGTCCACAAGTCGGACGCCGGCGGCGTGGCGCTCGACCTGCGCGACCGCGCCGCGGTCGAGCGCGCCGCGGCCGCGATGGCCGGCGCGCTGGTCCGGGCCGGCCAGGCGCCGGACAGCTGGGAGTGGTTCGTGCAGGCCTTCCGGCCCGGGGGGCGCGAGGTGATCGTCGGCGCCACGCGCGACCCGCACTACGGGCCGCTCGTGATGTTCGGCCTGGGCGGCCGCTTCGTCGAGGTCTTCCAGGACGTCGTCTTCGGCCTGGCCCCCCTGGCGCGCGAGGACGCGGAGCGGATGGTCCGCGGCATCCGCGGGCTCGCGCTGCTGACCGGCACGCGGGGCGAGGCGGGGGTCGACCTGGCCCCCGCGGTCGAGACCCTGGGCCGGGTCGCCCGGCTGATGGAGCGCCACCCGTCGATCGCGGAACTCGACCTCAACCCGCTGCTGCTCTACCCGGACGCCGGGCGGGCGGCCGCGGTCGACGCACGGATCCGGGTCGAGGCGGCGCCCTCCCCCGAGCCGGGGGGCGCGCGGTGACATGGCCCGCCCCTTTGTGGATAATGCGCCGGTTCCGACCCTCCCCCGGGGCCGGTGGCTTCACGCCGCCGCCCCGGTCCCGCTGCCGAAGGAGACCGTGATGTCCCGTAAGCTGCTCGTGGTCCTTGCGCTCCCGCTGCTCCTGGCTTCCTCCCTCGCCTGGGCGCAGGACGCGGCGGCCCCCGACGAGGCGGCGGCCGAGCCGCGCCAGCCGATGCAGTGGGGTCTCTACCTCGGCTGGGTGGCGGGCGGGGACGTCTCGGACGCGGACTTCTACTCCCAGCCGCCCGACGGGCAGCCGGCCACGGCCAACCTCACCCCGGCGATCGACGACATCACCGAGATCGGCGGGATCTGGGCGATCGCGCTCTCCAAGCGGACCTGGTTCCAGGTGCGCGCGGCGATCGGCGAGTCGACCTACTTCGACACGCCGAACGGCCGGGTCGACACGACGATCTACTCGATCGACGCCGGCCTGATGCCGTTCTGGGAGTGGGGCTTCTACAAGCTGGGGATCCCGCTGGGCGTCGGCTGGGCCCAGTCCGACGCGGACGGCGCCCTGGCCGACGGCGACATCCCGGGAGCCAACTACACGATCCCGCTCAAGTCGGGCGGGGGCCCCACCTACTACCTCGGGGTCTACAACGGCTTCAAGATCGGCGAGAAGTGGGAGCTCTTCCTCGACGTGCGGATGAAGAACTACTCCATGCTCGTGACCGTGACCGAGGCCTCGCTCCTGACGACGGAAGTGACCGCGGGGTTCGTGCAGACCTTCTGACGCGCCCCGCTACCCGCCGGCGCGGCGGATGAACCGCCGCTCGTGCGGGTCGACCTCGATCCGTTCGCCCGACTCCAGGTAGAGCGGCACCTGGATCTCGACTCCGCCCGCGACGATCGCGCGCTTGAGCACCTTCCCGGAGGCGGTGTTGCCCCGCACGGCCGGCTCCGTCTCCAGGACGTCGACCTCCAGCACCTTGGGCAGCTCGATTGCCGAGACCTGGCCCTGGAACGAGACCGCCCGCACGACCAGCCCCTCGGACAGCCAGGGCGCGGCGTCCTCGTTGCGGTCGCGCGGCAGCGAGAACTGCTCGAACGACTCCTCGTCCATGAAGTGCAGGTCCGAGCCGTCGTCGTAGAGGAACTGCGCCTGCCGGTAGAACAGGTCGGGCTCGTCGAACCCCTCGCCCGACTTGAAGGTCTTGTCGAGCAGGGAGCCGTCGAGCAGGTTCTTGAAGCGCGCCTTGACCAGCGTGGCCGAGCCGCGGGCGGAAGGGCTCTGGACGGTGAAGTCGACGACGGCGTACGGCGCGCCGTCGAGCAGCACGCGGACCCCCTTCTTGAAATCGGCGGTGGTGATCACGGGAACCTCCGGGGAAGCCGGGGGATTCTACGCTAAGGCCTCCCCCGCCGGCGGGACAGGGCGGCGGCGGCCAGGAACGCGCCCGCGGCCAGCAGGTACCCCACCGCGACGGGCCAGGCCTGGCCGGGGACGATCTCCTCGCGCACCGCGGCGGGGGTCAGCGTGTAGGCGTGCATCAGCCCGCACAGCGCGGCGAGCGCCGCGGCCAGCGCCCAGAGCGCGGCGCGCGGAAAGCGCCGCTCGGCGACCTCGACCGCGATCGCCGCGAGCAGCGTGGCCGAGAACAGGAAGCCCGCCTTGAGCGTGAGCAGGCCGCGGACGTACGGGATCGTGGTCGCGGCCAGCCCGTCGACGAACGCCGGCAGATCGGTCGCAGCCGGGAGCCAGCCCTGCGCCCGCGCCGCGCCGAAGGCCATCTCGACCAGGAACCAGCCCCAGGCCGCGATCCCGGGCAGCATCCCGATCACGACCGCGGGGGCGTGCGCTTCCGGCGTGGCCCGGAAGGCCTGCGCGGTGATCACGACCGCGATCCAGACCAGGATCGCCATCGCGGCCTCGATCGGCACGATCCGCGCGATCGGCCCGATCAGCCCGGTCAGCGCGACGACCGCGAAGAAGGCGCCGTTCCAGGCCGAGTAGGCCCAGCCCGCGCCGATCCGCTTCCAGCCCGGGTGGCCGATGTAGATCGTGGTCGGGAAACACGAGCCGAGCGCCGCGGCGGCGACGGTGGCGGCGCCGTTCACGAACAGCGCGGGGCCGGCCGGGTAGCTGTCGCCGTCGGCGTCGGCCGACTCGACGTTCTGCAGCGAGCCGAGCACGTTGATCAGCCCCATCGGCACGATGATCGCGATCCGCTCCCAGACGAAGGGGCTGCCGAGCGCCGACCAGAGGTCGGCCACGGCCGGCCGCGGCAGGCGCAGGCCGGCCCCCTCCCAGAGCCCCGCCAGCGCGAGCGGCGGTCCCCCGGGCAGGCCGGCCAGCGCCAGGCCCCAGGCCAGCGCCGTCCCGGTCAGCACCGCGATCAGCCCGCCCGGCAGGCCGAGCGGCCAGGCGACCCGCCCGAGGTAGGTCAGCAGCACGACGGCCAGCGGCGCCAGCGCGACGAGCGGCCGCTCGTAGGTCCTGAGCACGAACTCCATCGAGATGAAGCCGAGCGCGATCCCGGCCAGCGTCGAGAGCAGCGCCGCGCGCGGCGTGACGCGTCGCACCCGCTCCGCGAACAGCGCCCCCGCGGCCTCGATCAGCCCCGACAGCAGGCAGGCCACCAGGCCGACCTGCCAGGCGATCGTGGCCGCGCGCTCCGGGCCGAACCCGGGGCGCGCCGCCAGCTCCTGGTAGGTGGGCGCGATGATGAACAGCACGAAGGCGAAGAGGCTGACGGTGTTGATCCCGAACGGCAGCGCGGTGTGCGGCCGGCCGGTCTCCGCGCTGCGCGCCCGGGCGAGCCAGGCGTAGTAGAGGTTGCCCGCCAGCAGCGAGAGGGCCGCCCCCGGGAAGATCCGGCCCAGGACGAACTCGGCCGGCATCCCGGCCAGCCCGGTGCAGAGCGCGAGGATCACCAGGAACTGGAGCAGGTTGTCGACCATCAGGCCGAAGAAGCCGTCGAGGTCGCCGCGGGTCACGGGGGCGGGGCCGCGCATGGCCCGATTATCGCGTCCCGCGTGGGAGAATGGAGCGCCCCGCGGGAGGCCGTCGATGACGCGCGCCGAGGCCGAAGCGATCCTCTTCGAGTGGACGAAGACCGAGAGCCTGCGCCGCCACGCGCGGAGCGTCGAGCTGGTGATGCGCGAGCTGGCGCGGCGGGCGGCCGCGCCGGGAGCCGGCGCCGGCCCGTTCGACGAGGAGCTCTGGGGAGCCTGCGGCCTGCTGCACGACGCCGACTACGAGGCCTTCCCGGACGAGCACCCGCAGCGCACGGTCGCGCTGCTGCGCGGGCGCGGCGAGGAGGACCTGGCCCGCGCGATCGCGGCCCACTACACGAAGTGGGGCGTTCCGGCCGACACGCCGATGGCCCGGGCGCTCCTGGCCTGCGACGAGCTGACCGGATTCGTGACCGCCTGCGCGCGCGTCCACCCCGAGGGGATCGGCGGGCTGAGCCCGGCCTCGGTGCTGAAGAAGTTCAAGCAGAAGGCGTTCGCCGCCAAGGTCGACCGGGACGAGATGCGGGCCGGGGCGGAGGCCTGGGGCGAGCCGGTCGAGGCCCTGGCGGAGCTCGTCATCGGGGTCCTTCGGACCCACCGCGGCGAACTGGGTCTGTAGTACCGGTAATTGAGCCGTCGGGACTATCGTAGTATCCTGTTCAGCCCCACCGGATCTGGCCGGTTGATCGTTCGCCCAACCGGCCCCATTGGTATCGTTTCGTTCGGTTAGCCACCAAGGAGCGCTCCCATGATCTTCTGCGTCCCCAAGGAGACCCTGCGCCACGAGCACCGCGTGGGACTCACCCCCTTCGGGGTCTCGCGGCTGGTGAACTACGGCCACGAGGTCTACGTCGAGCACGACGCGGGCCGGGACAGTCACTTCGCCGACCAGGACTTCGC
The DNA here is from genome assembly GCA_964476985.1 of uncultured Acidobacteriota bacterium. GTDB lineage: Bacteria > Acidobacteriota > Polarisedimenticolia > J045 > J045 > JALOKP01. The sequence continues at coordinate 7,611 of CAYZDB010000092.1, forward strand.
GACGGCCGGCGCCTCGATCGTCTACAGCCGCGAGGAGGCCTTCGGCCGCGCCGACGTGATCTGCCGCGTCGGCCAGATGACGGCCGAGGAGATCGAACACGTCAAGCCCGGCGCGACGGTGATGGGCTTCCTGCACCTGGCCGTCACGCCGCGCGACGCGATCCAGAAGGCGATGGACCGCGGCCTGACGATGGTCGGCTACGAGGTGATCGAGGACACCGAGGCCAACCACCCGGTGCTGCGCCCGATGTCCGAGATCGCGGGTCACATGGTCGTGCACATCGCGGCCCACCTGCTGGAGTACGAGTCGGGCGGCCGCGGCCTGATCCTCGGCAACATCCCCGCGATCCCGCCGGCCACGGTCGTGGTGATCGGCGCCGGCACGGTCGGCTGGACCGCGGCGCGGATCGCGCTGGCCAACGGTGCGCACGTGATCGTGCTGGACCAGCGGGTCCACCGGCTGCGCCGGGCGCTGACCCACGGTTGCGAGCAGGCCGTCACCGCGCTCGCCACGCCGCGCAACGTCGCGCGCTTCACCGCGATCGCCGACGTCGTGATCGGCGCGGTGCTGGTGCCGGGCGGCCGCGCGCCGTACCTCGTGACCGAGGACGTCGTGAAGCGCATGAAGCCCGGCGCGGTGGTGATCGACCTGTCGATCGACCAGGGCGGGTGCGTCGAGACCAGCCGGCCGACGACCCCCGACCGCCCGACCTTCAAGGTCCACGGCGTGACGCACTACTGCGTGCCGAACATGACCGCCAACGCGCCGCGCACCGCTTCGCGCGCGATGGTGATCGCGGCCCTCCCCTACCTCGAGCTGCTGGCCTCCGAGGGGACGGACGGGGCGCTCCGGGCCGACCCCGGGTTCGCCCGCGGGGCCTACCTGTACCAGGGAACGCTGGTTCACGAAATCGCCGGACAGGCGCTCGGCCTTCCCACCCGCAGCCTGTCCGAGCTGCTCGGCTGAGCGCCGGGCGCGCCGCAGGAGGCAAGACCATGCAGTGGCTCGATGACTACCGCCGCAAGCTCCGCACCGCGGACGAGGCGGTTCGACTGATCAAGAGCGGCGACCGCGTCTACTACGGCGGGAACGCCGCGATCCCGCAGGGGCTGGTCCACGCGCTCGCCGCCCGGCACCAGGAGCTGCACGACGTCCAGCTGGTGCACGTCCTGCTGCTCGGCGACGACCCCCTGTCGCGGCCGGAGATGGAGGGGCACTTCCGCCACAACTCGCTCTTCGTGGGGCCCGCCGACCGCGAGGCGGTCAACGACGGGCGCGCCGACTACGTGCCGGTCTTCCTGTACCAGATCCCGCGCCTGTTCAACGAGAAGCTGATCCCGCTCGACGTGGCGATGCTGATGGTCTCGCCGCCCGACGAGCACGGCTTCATGAGCTTCGGCGTCGAGACGATGAACGCCCGCGCCGCCGCGGGCTGCGCCAAGCACGTGATCGTCCAGGTCAACGACAAGATGCCGCGGATCCTGGGCGACTCGTTCATCCACGTCAGCCGGGTCCACGCGATCGTCGAGCACCACGAGCCGCTGCCCGAGCTGAAGCCGCACGCGATCAGCGACGTCGAGCGGCGGATCGGCGAGCACATTCGCCCGCTGATCACCGACGGCGCGACGATCCAGATGGGGATCGGCGGGATCCCCGACGCGGTCTACGCCACGATGGACGGCCTGAAGGACCTCGGGATCCACACCGAGATGATGTCGGACGGCGCGATGCGCGCGATCGAGCGCGGGATCGTGACCGGGGCCCGCAAGACGCTGCACCCGGGCAAGGCGGTGATCACCTTCGCGCTGGGCACGGCCGAGCTCTACGACTTCCTCAACAACAACCCGATGGTCGAGGCCCACCCGGTCGACCACGTCAACGACCCCTGGGTGATCTCGATGAACGACAACCTGATCGGGATCAACTCGGCGATCGAGGTCGACCTGACGGGACAGGTCTGCGCCGACTCGATCGGGACGCGGATCTACTCCGGCTTCGGCGGCCAGGTCGACTTCATCCGCGGCGCGGCGCGGTCGAAGGGGGGCAAGCCGATCATCGCGCTCCCCTCGCTGACCGCCAAGAACGTCTCGCGGATCGTCGGCAAGCTCAAGCCGGGGGCCGGCGTCGTGACCTCGAGGGCCGACGTGCACTACATCATCACCGAGCACGGCGTGGCCTACCTGTTCGGCAAGAACCTGCGCGAGCGGGCCGAGGCGCTGATCGGGATCGCCGACCCGTCGCACCGCGACGAACTGATCCGCGAGGCCAAGGAGCGCAAGCTGATCCCGTAGATCCTCTCTTGGGAAGCAAGGGTCAGCTGGCAGGCTGACGGTCCGGGA
>CAYZDB010000093.1:0-9896 GCA_964476985.1 uncultured Acidobacteriota bacterium
GGGCCCGTAGCTCAGGTGGATAGAGCAACGGTTTCCTAAACCGTGGGTCGGGGGTTCGAGTCCCTCCGGGCCTACCACGCCCGGCCGACGGACTGGTGAGACGAGCGGACGGCGCCTGCGGGCGCCGCGGGATCCTGGAGAGGACGCGATGGACCGGAGCGAGCGCAAGAAGATCAAGCAGGACGAGTTCATTTCCGAGGGGATGCGGGTCTTCCAGTGGATCGAAGACCATCCGACCCAGCTCCTCGTCGGGGCCGGACTCTTCGTCGCCCTGGTGCTGGCCGCCTGGGGCGGCTCGGCCTGGATGCGCTCGCGCGACCAGCGAGCCGCCGACCTGCTGTCGCGGGGCCAGGCCGCGCTCGAGGCCCCGGTCGTCAAGACCGGCGCCAAGCCGGACGACCCGTACGCTCCCAGCTTCGCCAGCGCGGCCGAGAGGTCGCGCGCCGCGACCGAGCGCCTGGCCCGGGCTACCGCCGAGGGCGGCAAGCCGGCGGCCCTTGCCGCCTACCTCGAGGGGATCGCCTTGCTCGAGAAGGGGGACCCGACGGCGGCGATCGCGACGCTCGAGAAGGCCTCGGCCGAGCTGAAGGGAGACGCCACGGTCGGCCCGCTCGCCGGCGCGGTGCTGGCCTCCGCCTACGACCGCGCGGGGCAGCGCGAGAAGGCGCTGGCGGCCTGGCGGAAGCTGGCCGAGAAGGACTCGGGCTATCCCCGCGACATGGCCCTGCTGGGCCTGGCCCGGACGCTCGAGGGGGCGGGGCAGAAGGACGAGGCGACGCAGACCTGGCGCGAGATCGTCGACTCGTACCCCGAGTCGCCCGCGCGCGAGCAGGCGACCGCGGCGCTGGGGCGGCTGGGGGCCTGACCGGCTAGCGCGGCCGCTCGGCCTGGTTGAGCTGCCGCAGGTAGTTCGGGTCGGTCAGCTCGTCGAGGTTGGGGATCTCGGCCGGGGCTTCCAGGTCGCCGATCGGCAGCGGGCGACGCCGGCCCTCCTCGTTCCCCAACTGGTCGACGGCGTTGACCAGGTAGTAGACGATCCGCTCGAGCGTCGCGTCGTCCGGGTTCGGCGGCGGCGCGAAGGCGGCGGTGGTGTCGGCCGTCTCCTGGGCCAGGTAGCGGGTCATCAGCGGGAAGCGCTTGAGGGCCTTGTCGTAGCGGTAGATCCGGTAGCCCGCCACCTGCTCCATGTCGTCTCCCATGTCCCGCATCACGGGAGACCACCAGAGCTGGAGCGTACCGTCGGGAAGCCGCCGCAGGCGCAGCGTGTCGACCGGCGCCGGCGGCCGCGTGTCGACCGTGAACTGCTGGACCCCCTCGAGCGGGGTCCAGGCGCCGTTCCCCTGGGCCTTGGAGGCGCGCCAGAAGTAGGTGCCGTCCTGCAGCTTGCCGTTCACGCGGAAGTGGATCCCCTGGTAGTTCTTGGGGCGGTACTTCTCGGGGACGTCCGAGACGTTGTACGAGTCGCCGAGCAGCCAGCCGACCTTCTCTTTCTTCCCGTCGAAGCTGGCCACGATCCGGTCGAAGTCGGAGTCCACCGCGACCTCGATCCGGTAGATCTCTTCCGGTAGGGGCCGGCCCGACGCCTCGATGTAGAAGCTGAAGTTGGACGAGACGACCTCGCCCCGCGCCGGTGCGGCGGGGCGCTCGCCCTCGAATGCGAGGCACGCGGAGGCCCCGAGCGCAGCGGCGAGCGCGAAGACGAACAGCCGTACGGCAGGGGCACGCAAGGACATCGGCGCTCCGGGACGATCCCGTTCTTATACCGCCCTGCCCCCCTCCGGGCAAATCGAAGCGGGCGGTGCTTCCGGGGAAAGTCCGCGCCGGCCGCGGCTTGTCGGCCCCTGCCGGGGAAGGGCGCTCAGAACGGGATGTCGTCGTCCTGGATCGGGTCCTGGCCCTGCAGCTCGGGCGGCGGCCCGCCGGGTCCCCGGTCCATCCCCTCGCCGCGTCCGCCGAGCAGCTGGATCTGGTCGGCGCGGACCTCGAGGCTGGTCCGGTTCTTCCCCTCGCGGTCGCTGTACTCGCGCACCTTGAGCCGGCCGTCGACGTACACCTGCTTCCCCTTGACCAGGTACTGCTTGAGGGACTCGGCCTGCTTGCCCCAGACGTTGATGCGGAACCAGGTCGTCGTCTCCTGGCCCCCGGCGTTGCGATCGCCCTGCCGGTCGTTGACGGCGACCGTGAACTCGAGCACAGCGGCGCCCGAAGGCGTGTACTTCAGCTCGGCATCGCGGCCGAGGTTCCCGACGAGGATGATCTTTGCGAGCGACGCCATCCGTGCACCCTCCTCCGCGCGCCCCTTGCTTCGCGGCAGCGGGTGAGATTGTCACGCGCGGCGGAGGGGGTCAACCCGCGGGACGACCGTCCTGTCCCGCGCCCGGGAAGTGCGCATAATGCGCGGCGTGAAGGTGCTCGTGCAGCGCGTCGGGCGCGCCGCGGTGGCGATCGGCGGGGAGACCGTCTCCGCGATCGGCCCCGGCGCGCTGGTGCTGCTCGGCGTCGAGCGCGGCGACAGCGCCGAGCTGGCCGGGTGGTACGCCTGCCGCCTGGCCGCGATGAAGCTCTTTCCCGCCGACGGGGTCCTCTGGGCCCGCACGCTGGCCGAGGTCGGTGGCGCGGTCCTGGTCGTCTCGCAGTTCACGCTCGCGGCGCGCACGCGCAAGGGGCGCCGGCCGTCGTTCGATCCGGCCGCGCCGCCCGAAGTCGCGGTCCCGCTCTGCGCCGCGTTCGTCGAGGCGCTGCGGGGCGAGGGGTTGCGCGTCGAGGAGGGCCGGTTCGGCGCGATGATGCAGGTCGAGCTGGTGAACGACGGGCCGGTGACCTTCCTGCTCGACGGCCCCGGCGGGCGCGAGGACCCGCCGTGAGCGAACCCGAGCCGTCGATCGGGGCCTTCCTGGAGTACCTCGTCGCGGTGCGCGGGCTGTCGGCGCGGACCGTCGACGCCTACGGGCGCGACCTGGCGGCGCTCGCCGCCTTCCTCGCCGCGCACGGCGGCGAGTCCGCCGCGGAGGTCGGCGAGGAGTCGCTGACCGCCTGGCTGCGGGCCCAGAAATCGAGCGGGCTCTCGGCCGCCACGCGGGCCCGCCGCCTGGCCGCGGTGCGCGCCTGGCTGCGCTGGCTGCGCGAGGAGCGCCTGCGCGAGGACGACCCGGGGCTGCGCATCCCGGCCCCGCGCCGGCGACGTCCGCTGCCCCGCGTGCTGGGGCAGGCGGAGGTCGAGCGGCTGCTCGCCGGACCCGACCCGGCGACCCCGCGCGGGCTGCGCGACCGGGCGATGCTCGAGCTGCTCTACGCCAGCGGGCTGCGCGTCTCGGAGCTGTGTGCGCTGCGCACCGGGCAACTCGACCTGCGGCGCGGGCTGGTCCGGGTGATCGGGAAGGGGAGCCGCGAGCGGCTCGTCCCCGCCGGCTCCAAGGCGCTCGCCGCGCTGCGCGAGTACCTCGAGCGCGGCCGCCCGGCGCTGCGGCCGCGCGGCGACACGCTCTTCCCGGGCCGCGGCGGCCGCCCGATGACGCGCCAGAACTTCTGGGTCCAGCTGCGGCGCCTGGGCCGGGAGGCCGGGATCGACGCCGACCGGCTCTCGCCGCACGTCGTGCGCCACTCGTTCGCGACCCACCTGGTCGAGCACGGCGCCGACCTGCGAACCGTGCAGCAGCTGCTGGGCCATCGCGACATCTCGACGACCGAGATCTACACCCACGTCGCGCGCGAGCGGTTGCGCCAGCTCTACGACGAGCACCACCCTCGGGCGTGACACCCCGCCCGAGGGACGGGTATGCTCTCGCCCGCCCCCGGAGACCCCCCCGTGACCGACGAGAGTTTCGAAAAGCCGATCCTCGAGCTCGAGCAGAAGATCGAGGAGCTGGCGGGGCTCGGAAACCCGGCGCTCGAGTCCGAAATCGCGAGCCTGCGCGAGAAGCTCGACGCGGTCCGGCGCGAGGTCTACTCACAGCTCGATCCCTGGCAGAAGACGCAGGTCGCGCGCCATCCCCGGCGGCCGTACACGCTCGACTTCGTGGGCGGCCTGCTCGAGGACTGGATCGAACTCCACGGCGACCGGCGCTTCTCGGACGACCACGCGATCGTCGCCGGGATGGGACGCTTCCGCGGCCGGCCGGTCGCGGTCGTCGGCCACCAGAAGGGGCGCGCCACCCGCGAGAAGATCCAGCGCAACTTCGGGATGCCGCGCCCCGAGGGCTACCGCAAGGCGCTCCGGGTGATGCAGATGGCCGAGAAGTTCGGCCGGCCGATCCTGACCTTCATCGACACCCCGGGCGCCTACCCGGGGATCGACGCCGAGGAGCGCGGGCAGGCCGAAGCGATCGCCTTCAACCTGCGCGAGATGGCGCGGCTGCGGGTCCCCGTGATCTGCACCGTGACCGGCGAGGGGGGGTCCGGCGGCGCGCTCGCGATCGGCGTCGGCAACCGGGTCAACATGCTCGAGTACTCGGTCTACTCCGTGATCAGCCCGGAAGGTTGCGCCTCGATCCTCTGGCGCGACGCGGCCAAGGCCCCCGAGATGGCCCAGGCCCTGCGGCTGACCGCGCCCGACCTCAAGGACCTCGACGTCATCGACGAGATCATCCCGGAACCGGCGGGAGCGGCGCACTCCGACCCGCAGGGGACGATCGACGCGGTCGGACAGGTGCTCGAGCGGCAGCTCGGCGAGCTGGCGACGCTCTCGGCGGACGAGCTGCTGGAGGACCGTTACCAGCGCTTCCGCCGGATCGGCAAGTTCACCGAGCTGCACGCCTAGGAGCCCGGCTCACTCCGCGCGCTTGGCCGCGTTCCAGCGCCGGTCGAGTTCCGCCGGACCGAGATCCTCCAGCCGCACCCCGTCGGCTGCCGCGCCCTCCTCGACGCTCCGGAAGCGCGCGACGAACTTGGCCGTCGCGCGCGCCAGCGCCCCCTCGGGGTCGATCTTCAGCCGCCGCGCCAGGCTGGCGGCGGCGAAGAGCAGGTCGCCCAGTTCCTCCTCGGCGTGGTCCCGGTCGCCCGCCGCGAGCGCCGCCCGCAGCTCGGCCGTCTCCTCGGCCAGCTTGTCGACGATCCCGGCCGGTTCCGGCCAGTCGAAGCCGGCCCGCGAGGCCTTGTCGGCCACCGCGGCGGCCCGCCCCAGCGCCGGCAGTCCGCGCGGGATCCCGGCGAGCCGCGACGCATCGGGCCCGCCGTCTTCCGCGGTGCCGGCCTTCTCGGCGCGCTTGATTTCGTCCCAGCGCCGCCAGACGTCCTCGACGCGCTTCGCCTGGGCATCGCCGAAGACGTGGGGGTGCCGCCGCTCGAGCTTGTCCGAGATCGCGGCGGCGACGTCGTCGAAGCGGAAGCGCCCCTCCTCCTCGGCGATCCGCGACAGGAACGCGACCTGCAGCAGGAGGTCCCCGAGCTCGTCGCGGAGTTCGTCCCAGTCCCCGCCGTCGATCGCCTCGGCGACCTCGTGGGCCTCCTCGAGGACGTAGGGGCGGAGCGTGCGGGGGGTCTGCTCGCGGTCCCACGGGCACCCGCCTTCGCCTCGCAGGCGGGCCATGATCGCGATCAGCCGATCGGTGGAGTCCATCCGGTCCTCGCGGGGGGCGGCGGTGGGCCGTCCCCAGACGTTCGGGGCGGTCCGCGGCAGTTTGGAACCGCGGAAAGGGCGGGTACTATTCTCGCCGAGGAACAACCTTCTCCAGAGCGGAGATCCGAAGCCGATGACCGGTGCCGACGACGACGGGAAGGTCCCCGGAGCCGGCGGGGGGTGCGACGTGCCGCTCCCCGGCGGAGGCGTGCTGCATCGCGAGCCCGCGGCGGCGGGGGCGGAGAGCGAGCTTCCGCTCAGCCTCGAGACGGTCGTCAAGCCGTTTTTCCTGATGGGGCTGGCCGCGCTCGGCGTGCTGCCGCACCCGGAGCACGACGGGCCGCAGGTCGATCTTCCCGCGGCGCGGCTGGCGATCGCGGCGCTCGAACTGCTGCGGGAGAAGACGGCGGGGAACCTGACCGACGAGGAGCGGCTCCTGATCGACCAGGCGCTGTTCGACCTGAAGATGCAGTACGTCGAGGCCCGGGGCCGCGCGTGAGCCGCGCACCGCGGGCGAGGGGGCTGGCGCTCGTCGCTTCCGCGGCGGCGCTGCTCGCCCTCTGGACCGGGGGGCTCTCCCGGGCCCAGGACCAGGCCGCGCCGGTTTCCGGCCCTGCCCCGACCGGCTCGGCGTCGCCGGAGCAGGACGCCGCATTCGCCACCGCGCTGACCAACCGGCTCGAGGGCCGCTGGCTGCGGCGCCGCGGCCTCGTCGCGCAGGGGAACCCGACGGAGGTCGCGCAGGCCTCGCAGGAGCTGCTCGATTTCCTGCGCGAGGAAGGGATCGGCCGGATCGAGCCGCTGGCCGACGCCGCCGTGCTCGAGGCCCGACGGGAGGGGCACGTCCACGACCTCCCCGCGGCGCGCGAGACCTTCGCGCTCGCGACGCGTCTCGACCCCCAGCACCCCGCGGCCGCCTGGGGCGTGGCGCGGACGCACTGGAAGGCCGAGGGCGGGTTCGGAACGCTGCTTTCCGGCGCCTGGACCGCGTGGCGCGCCGGCTGGGGCAACTTCTGGACCGTGTACCGCGGCCTGCTCCAGGCCGGCACCTGGGGCTTCCTCGCCCTGCTCGCCACCGGGGCCGGGCTCGTCATCGTGCTGCTGATCCGGCACGGCGGGGAGCTGGCCCACGAGGTCGACGAGCGGCTGCCGCGCTCGTGGCTCCCGGCCTGGCGGCGCGTGCTGGCCTGGGCGGTGGTGCTCGCGCCGGTCGCGCTGGTCGTGCCCGGCCCGTGGGCGCTGGTCGCCTGGGCGGTCGCGCTGGCGGTCGTCGCCGAGCGCTCGGCGCGCTACGCGCTGCTGGCGTGGCTCGCCGTCGTCGCGCTCGCGGTCCCCGCCGCGAACCTCGTCGGCAACCTGGCGGGCGTGGCGGCGTCGCCGGCGGCCCGGGTCGCGGTCGCCTCCGCCGAGCGCTCGCTGCAGCCCGGACTGCTCGTCGAACTGACCACGATGATCGGCAAGCAGCCGCGCCAGGCCACCTGGAAGGTGCTCGCGGCGCGGCACCTGGCCCCGCACTATCCCGACCGTGCGATCCAGCTGCTGCGCGAGGCCGCGGCCGCAGCCCCGCGCGACGCGCGCACCCGGGTCCTGCTGGGCAACGTCTTCTACCGCGCCGCCCGCTACGAGACGGCGGGGGTCGAGTACCGCGCCGCCGCCGAACTCGACCCGAAGGACCCGCTGGCCTGGTTCAACCTGGCTCGGGTGCGGCTGGCGACCTTCCAGTTCCCGGGCGCGGAGGACGCGATGCGCCAGGCCCGCGCCCTCTCCAAGCGCACCGTGGCCCGGCTCGAGCGCGAGCTGCCGCAGGCCGAGGTGGCCGACCCGGAGTTCGGTGCGGTGGAGGTGGCGCGCCAGGTCGTGACCGGCAGCGCGGTCCCGGGGAAGTGGACGGCCCTGCACTTCGGCAACCCGATCACCCTGGCCGCGATCGCCGCGCTGCTGCTGGCGATCGCGCTCCGCATCCGCAGCGGCGGCGCGCGCTCGATCGCCTGCCCGCGCTGCGGCCACCCGACCTGTCCCCGCTGCGCGGCGCGGATCGGCGAGGACGGAACCTGCTTCCGCTGCGGGCAACTGCTCGGCCGGCGCGAGGGGCTCGACCCCGACGCCCGCCGCGAGCAGGCCCAGCGGATCGAGCGCCACCTGACCCGGCGCAGCCGGGTGTTGACGGCGCTGCACGCGGTCTGGCCGGGTCTCTCCTGGGTCTACGAAGGGCGGGTCTGGAGCGGGCTGGCGCTGGCCGTGGCCTGGGCCTTCCTGCTGATCGGCGCGCTCTTCCCGGAGCGCCTGCTGCCCCTCACCTCGGCCGCCCCCCTGTGGCGGCCCGGCCTGCCGATGGCGGTCGCCGCGCTGATTTTCTGGCTGGTGGTGCAGCTGCCCGGGCTGCGGCCGCGCCGCACGGCGGGGAGGTAGCGTGGCCCTCTCCGGCACGCTCGGCGACTTCTCGCTGGCGGACATCCTCCAGCTGATCGGGCTGCAGCGGAAGACGGGTCTGCTCGTCCTGCAGCGCGGGGAGGAGCAGGTCAAGGTCGGGTTCGAGAACGGCCGGGTCGTCTCCGCCGAGACCTCGCTGCGGGCGCCGGAAGGGCGGATCGGCCAGTACCTGCTGCGCTCCGGCAAGCTGACCGAGCAGCGGCTCGAGGCGGCCCTGCGCGAGCAGGACGCCACGCTCCAACGGCTGGGCCACCTGCTGGTCGAAAAGCGCTGGGTCGACCGCGAGACGATCCGCCAGCTGCTGACGCTGCAGGTCAGCGAGACGGTCTACGAACTGTTCCGCTGGCGGGACGGCGAGTACGACTTCCAGCCCGGCGTGACAAGCACATGGGACCGCGAGTTCGTCGAACCGATCGCCTGCGAGACGCTGCTCATGCAGGGCGCGCAGATGGTCGACGAGTGGCCGCTGATCGAGCGCGTCATCCCCTCGGCCGAGGTCGTGCTGCAGCCGACCGCGCGCGCGGCGCGGATCCTCGCGACGGGCAGCGAGGCCAAGGAGGGGAAGGGGACCGTCTACGAGCAGGACCTGGACTTCGGCTTCATCCCGGCCGACCCGCTCCAGGAAGGGGACGGAGGCCCGCGGCTGGGGGAGCGCGAGCGGACCGTGCTGCGCTGGATCGACGGCCAGCGGACCGTCGGCGAGGTCGCCGAACTCGCCGGGTTCGGGACCTTCGAGGCGTTCAAGACGCTCGCCCACCTGGTCGAGGCCAAGATGGTCGAGCCGGTGGCGAGCGAGGCGGCCGTGCCCGCCGCCGCCGCCCCCGCGCTCATGCGCTCCCCGCTCGCCGCGCGGGTTGCCGGCTTCGTGGTCGGCGCCCTCGCGCTGCTGGGGACGCTCGCCGCCGGGCAGGCCCTGCTCCGGTCGTTCTTCCCGGGGGCACCCGAGCTGCCGCTCCCGGCCACGGCCGCCTCCTCGGCCTGGCTCGACCGCACCGCGGGACTCGACGACGCCCGCCGCGCGGCCAGCGCCGCCCGGATGGTCCGGGTCGAGCGCGGGATCCACGTCTACTACCTCGACACCGCCGACTGGCCGAAGACGCTGGACGAGGTCGTCGAGCGCGGGTTCCTGCCGCGCTCCCTGGCCCGCGACCCCTGGGGCCGCCCCTACCGCTACGAAGTCCTCCCGGATCGCTACCGGATCGCCGAGGCCGGACCGACCGGCGGCCAGCCCGCGCAGGCGATCGAGCGGGCCCTGACGGCCCTCGAGAAGTCGGCCGCCGCTGCCCCCTGACCCGGGGGCCCGCCGGATCCCGCGGGCCGCATTGACATCCCCATTCCCCGGTCTTACAAACCCGCCGCAGCCGGGAGGGGGCGGATCCCGGCGGGCTGGAGGCCGGCCCGGCGCATCGCGCCGGGTGCCGGCAGGCCCCTCGAGGAGAGCCGGATGGCCAAGATGATCGGAATCGACCTCGGCACCACGAACTCGGTGGTCGCCGTGATGGAAGGCGGCAAGCCCGTCGTGATTGCGAACGCGGAGGGGACCCGGACCACCCCCTCGGTGGTGGCGTTCAAGGACAACAACGAGCGGGTGGTCGGCGTCCAGGCCAAGCGCCAGGCGGTGACCAATCCCGAGCGGACCGTCTTCTCGATCAAGCGCTTCATGGGCTGGAAGCACCGCGACCTGAGGGGCGAGGAGAAGCGCGTCCCCTACAAGGTCGTCGAGGCGGAGAACGGAGACACCCGGATCCAGATCGACGGCCGCGTCTACTCGCCGCCCGAGATCTCCGCGATGATCCTGCAGAAGCTCAAGGCCGACGCCGAGGCCTACCTCGGCGAGAAGATCGACCGCGCGGTGATCACCGTCCCGGCCTACTTCAACGACGCCCAGCGCCAGGCCACCAAGGACGCCGGC
>CAYZDB010000094.1:0-9826 GCA_964476985.1 uncultured Acidobacteriota bacterium
CTGAAGGAGCGGCGCGGGCTGAGCGACGCCGAGGCGCTGGAGGCGGTGCGCGGGATCGGCGCGGCGGCCCAGGCGCTGGCCGACATCCCGGTCCCGACGATCGCGGTCCTGCAGGGGGCGGCCCTGGGCGGCGGCTTCGAGCTGGCGCTGGCCTGCGACCTGCGGCTGGCGGCGGAGGGGGCGAAGCTCGGCCTCCCCGAGTGCTCGCTGGCGATCATCCCGGGGGCGGGCGGCTCGCAGCGCCTGGTGCGCGCCCTGGGCCTGGCGCGGCTGGTCGGGCCGGCGCGGGCCAAGCACTGGATCCTCGCCGCGCGCGTCGAGCCGGCCGAGGTCGCGCTGCAGGCCGGCCTGGTGGACGAGGTCCTGCCCGCCGAACGGCTGGAAGCGCGCGCGCTCGAACTGGCCGCCGCGATCGCGCGCTGCGCGCCGATCGCGCTGCGCGCGGCCAAGCGCGCGATCGACGAGGGGCTGGACGCGGCCAGCCTGGCTGCGGGGCTCGACGTCGAGACCCGCTGCTACGCCACGATCGTGCCCACCGCGGACCGGCGCGAGGCGCTGGAGGCGTTCGTCGAGAAGCGGCCGCCGCGCTACCGCGGGCGCTGACCGGTCGCGGCCCTCCCCTCCGACACGAAGAACAGGGCGGCCAGCGGCGGCAGCGTCAGGCTGAGCGAGCAGGGCTGTCCCTGCACCGGGATCGGCTCGGCCTCGACCCGGCCCAGGTTGCCGCTGCCGCTCCCGCCGTACTCCAGCGCGTCGCTGTTGAGCGCCTCGCGCCAGCTTCCGCCGCGCGGCGCGCCGACGCGGTAGCCTTCGCGCGGCAGGGGCGTGAAGTTGATCACGGCCAGCACCAGTTCCCCCTCCGGATCGGCCTGCCGGACCAGGCTGAAGACGCTGTGGTCGGCGTCGTGGCAATCGATCCAGTAGAAGCCCTCGGGCCGGTCCTCGGCGGCGTGCATCGCGGGGCTCGCCGCGTAGAGCCGGTTGAGGTCCCGCACCCAGGCGGCCAGGCCGCGGTGGGGCGGGTGCTCCAGCAGGTGCCAGTCGAGGCTCCGCTCGTGGGCCCACTCGCTCCACTGCCCGAACTCGCCCCCCATGAACAGCAGCTTCTTGCCGGGCTGCGCGAACATCTCCCCCAGCACGGCCCGCAGCGTGGCGTAGCGGCGCCACTCCTCTCCCGGCATCTTCCCGACCAGCGAGGCCTTGCCGTGCACGACCTCGTCGTGCGAGAGCGGCAGGACGTAGCGCTCGTTGAAGGCGTACAGCATCCGGAAGGTGACCTTGTCGTGGTGGTACCGGCGGAAGACCGGGTCCTGGGCGGCGTAGGCCAGCGTGTCGTGCATCCAGCCCATGTCCCACTTGTAGGTGAAGCCGAGGCCCCCGGCATAGGTCGGGCGCGTCACGCCGGGCCAGTCGGTCGACTCCTCGGCGATCGTGATCGCGCCCGGGGCGTGCTGGGCGACCGCGTCGTTGAGCTGCCGCAGGAAGTCGATCGCCTCGAGGTTCTCGCGGCCCCCGTGGCGGTTGGGGATCCACTCGCCGTCCTGCCGCGAGTAGTCGAGGTAGAGCATCGAGGCGACGGCGTCCACCCGCAGGCCGTCGGCGTGGTAGCGCTCGAGCCAGAACAGCGCGTTGCTGACCAGGAAGCTGCGGACCTCGTGCCGGCCGTAGTTGAAGATCGCGGTCTTCCAGTCGGGGTGGAAGCCCTGCTTCTGGTCGGCGTGCTCGTAGAGGTGCGTGCCGTCGAAGTAGATCAGGCCCAGCTCGTCGGTCGGGAAGTGGGAGGGGACCCAGTCCAGGATCACGCCGATCCCGGCCCGGTGCAGCGTGTCGACCAGGGCCATGAAGTCCTGAGGGGTTCCGTAGCGCGAGGTCGGCGCGAAGTAGCCGGTGACCTGGTAGCCCCACGAGGCGTAGAACGGGTGCTCCATCACCGGCATCAGCTCGACGTGGGTGAACCCCATCTCGACGGCGTACTCGGCCAGGAGCGGGGCCAGCTCGCGGTACGACAGCCAGCGCTCGGGGTCGTCCGGCGAGCGCCGCCACGAGCCCAGGTGGACCTCGTAGATCGAGAGCGGCGCCGACGGCGCGCCGCGGGCGGCGCGCCCCGCCATCCAGTCCGCGTCGCTCCAGTCGTAGTCGAGATCCCACGCCACCGACGCGGTCCCCGGCGGCAGTTCGGCGCGAACCGCGAAGGGGTCGGCCTTGTCGACGCGGTAGCCGCCGGCGGCGGACTCGACGTGGAACTTGTAGGCCGCGCCCGGCTCGACGCCGGCGACGAACCCCTCCCAGATCCCGGAGTCGCCGAGGCGGGCCAGCGGGTCGGCCTCGGCACGCCAGCCGTTGAAGTCGCCGACGACCGCGACGCGGGCCGCGTTGGGGGCCCAGGTCGCGAAGGTCCGGCCGCGCTGCCCGCCGGACGTCGCAGGATGCGAGCCGAGCTTGTCCTGCAGGTGGTAGTGCCGCCCCTCGTTGAAGAGGTGCAGGTCGTCCGCGCTCAGGCGCGAGCAGCCGCCGTCCATCGCCGGCCCTCCCGCCCGGATTCTAGCGCGATCAGTCCTTCCACTCGGCGATGAAGACGTTGGTTTCGCCCGGCTTGGCGTTGAACCGGTTGGAGCAGAAGACGAACTTCCGGCCGTCGGGGGACCACATCGGGAAGCCGTCGAACCCCTCGCCGAAGGTGATCCGCTCGAGGTTCTTCCCGTCCAGGTCGACCATGTACAGGTCGAACTCGCGGCTCTTCGGCTCGGGGTAGTTGGTGGAGAAGACGATCTTCTTCCCCGAGGGGTGGAAGAAGGGGGCGAAGGCGGCGGAGCCCAGGCTGGTGACCTTCCGCTTGTTGCGGCCGTCGGCGTCCATGACCCAGATCTCGAGCTTCCCCGGGCGGATCATGTTCTGCGCCAGCAGCCGCTTGTAGTCGTCGAGCGCCTGGCCCGGCTCCGGGTGGTGCGCCCGGTAGACGATCTTCGTCCCGTCCGGCGAGAAGAAGGCGCCGCCGTCGTAACCGACCGCGTCGGTCAGCCGCTTCACGTCGCTGCCGTCGGTCTTCATCGTGTAGATGTCGAGGTCTCCGTCGCGCGTCGAGGTGAAGACGATCCGGTCACCTTTCGGCGAGACCGTCGCCTCGGCGTCGTAGCCGGGTGTCTTCGTCAGCGCGACCAGGTTCGAGCCGTCGGGGTCGGCCACGAAGAGGTCGTAGTCCGGATAGATCGGCCAGACGTAGCCCTGGCTCATGTCGGCCGGCGGCGGGCAGTCCGGGCCGCCCAGGTGGGTCGAGGCGTAGAGGATCTTCCGGTCCTTCGGCATGTAGTAGGCGCAGGTGGTCCGGCCCTTGCCGGTCGAGACGAGCTTCTTCCCGCTGCCGTCGGTCTTCATCGTGAAGATCTGGTCGCAGCCGTACGGGGGGTGGGTCGACTGGAAGACCAGGCTGTCGCCCGCGAACGAGAAGTAGGCCTCGGCGTTCTCGCCGCCGTCGGTCAGCATCGTCAGCGACGCGAAGTGCTTCTCGCGCGGGTCGAGCGGCACGGAGCGCGGCAGCGGGCGCGGGTCCGCGGCGAGCGCCACGGCGAGCGCCACGGCGCCGATCGCGAGCGCGGCAGGGAACGGGGCGAGCCAGCGGCGGGACGGGTGACGCATCGGCGGAAACTCCTTCGGGGCTCGGGGGCCGGAACGAAAACGGCGGGGCCGGAAGGGCCCCGCCGTCGTCACTTGCGCACGGCCCGTCCGGCGAGCGGCCGGGCCGGACACGGCTCACAGCGAAGCGGTCTGGGTCGCCTTCTTCTTGTCGCAGCCGCCCTTGTTGCAGCCGGACTTCGCCATGCTGGCCGCGGTCTCCTGGATCTTCTTGACGTCGGACGCGTTGCTCGAGGTGAGCAGGACGACGACGCCGCTGTCGGTGTTCTCGACGTTGCGGGTCCACTCGGTGTGCATCATCGGGCAGTCACCGCAGCCGCCCTGCTTGGCCTTCTCGGCCGCCGACTTGGGGCAACCGCCCATCTGGGTCTGGATCGCCTTGACGGTCTCGGCGTTGCTGGACGCGAGCACGATCTTCGCGCCGTTGTCGAGGTTGGTGACGGTGCGGGTCACGTCGCCCATGCCGAACGCGCAGCCGCCCTGGGCGGCCTGCTGGGTCTTGTTGGCGCCGCAGGCCAGAACGACGGACGCAGCGAGGAAGAAGGTCAGGACCGTGATCGTGAGGATGCGCTTCATCGGACTCTCCGGCGCGCCGCGGGGGGAAATCCGGCGGGGGTTGGGCGCTTCACCGTCCGGCGGGTAGGTGTCGATAATCGAAAACTATACCCCGTAAGGCCGAGGCCCGCACGTCGGCGGACCCGGCCGGGAGGGCTCCCCCCGGCTCCGGCGGCTATCCGCGGAACTCGTTGATGGTGCTGCAGATAGCGGAAATGCTGGAGAACCGCCGCGGCGAGAACTCCTCGTTGGGAATCCGGATCCCGAAGCTCCCTTCGACCCACTCCACCAGGTCGAAGAGCCCCAGCGAGTCGACCACCCGGTCGAGCGGGTCCTCCAGGTCCAGCCCCGCGTGGTACCCGGGGAACCGGGACGCGAGGAACTCCCGGACTGCCGCTTCCATCCCGTCTCCGCCTCCGGCGCTCATCGGTCCGCTCCCGGCCTCCGCCGCGCTCAGGCCGTGCGGCCGGGCAGGCGGTGCTTCTGTACCTTACCGGACGCCGTCCGCGGAAGCTCGGGGACGAAGGTCCAGCCGCGCGGGATGGCGTGGTGCGTCAGGTGCTGCGCGCAGTGGAGCCGCAGCTCGTCCTCGGTCAGCCCCGGGGCCCGCGGCACGACCCAGGCCCGGACCGACTCGCCCAGCACCGGGTGCGGCTCGCCCGCGACGGCCGCTTCGAGCACACCGGGGTGCGCGGTCAGCACCTCCTCGATCTCCCGCGCGCTGATCCGCTCCCCCGCGCACTTGATCAGGTCGGTCCGGCGGCCCACCAGGAACAGGAACCCCTCCTCGTCGAGGTAGCCGAGGTCGCCGGTGTGGAGCCAGCCGTCGCGCAGCGTCGCGCGGGTCAGCTCGGGGTCGCCGAAGTAGCCCTGCATCACGTTCGGCCCGCGGACGAGGACCTCGCCGGGAGTCCCCGCCGGCAGCTCGCACCCGGCGTCGTCGACGATCCGCAGCGCGACGCCGCGGATCGGGCGCCCGCACGAGCCCGCCTTGTCCGCGATCCGCGCGGGCGGCAGCGCGCAGGCGCGGGTGCTGGTCTCGGTCATCCCGTACATGAAGACGACCCGCGCGGCCGGGAAGCGGCGCGCGAGTTCCTGCAGCGACTCGGTGGGGAGGTGGCTGCCCGAGATCGTGAAGGTCCGCAGCCGGGAGAGGTCGTGGCGGTCGAGCGGGGCGCGGCGCAGCAGCATCGCGACGTGGTAGGGGACGCCGCTGAAGGCGGTGATCCGCCCCGACTCGAGCCGCGCGACGAAGCCGGGAAGGTCGTTGAACGAGTCGAGCACGACCGTTCCGCCGGCCGCCAGCGTCGTCAGCAGCACGCTCTTGGCGTAGGTGTGGAACAGCGGCAGGACCAGCGCGTAGCGGTCGTCCGGAGCCAGCGGCAGGTAGTCCAGGATCGCGTCGACCACCGCCACGACGTTGCCGTGCGAGAGCATCACCCCCTTCGGCTGGCCGGTCGTGCCCGAGGTGAAGACGATGAAGGCCAGGTCGTCCGCCGTCGCCGCGGCGGGGGCCGCGCGCGGGGCCTGGGTCGCCAGCGCGCCCGGCGCGAAATCCGAGGCCGCGACCACCGGGTGGCCCGCGGCCGCGAGCGGCGCCGGGTCGAGCGTCGTCACGACCAGCGCCGGCGCCAGGCGCTCGAGCACCGGGAGCAGCCGCTCCAGCGGCTCGTGCGGCGAGATCTCGGCCACCGGCCGGCCGGAGGCCAGCGCCCCCAGCATCGCCAGCACGTACTCGGCGCCGTTGGCCGCGACGATCGCGACCGGGTCCCGCCGCGCCCCGAGCCGCGCGTCCAGCCGCGCGGCCGCGCGGAGCACGCCGTCCCACAGCGCGCGGTAGGTGAGCCGCACCGGGCCGTCCTCGAGCGCGACGGCGTCGGGCGCGCCGCCGCCGGCGCGCAGGCGCTCGAGCAGGCCCCCGTCCGCGTCGCCGCGGCTCACGCGCCCGCCCCGAGCAGTCGGCCGAGGTAGGCCGGGACGTCGCCCAGCGTCTCGGCCTCGCGATTGATGTAGTACGCGATCGCGTAGAAGGCGCTGGTCAGGGTCCAGCCGATCACGCCCCAGTACCAGCGGCTGTCGAGCCCGAGGCGCGCGGTCAGGCCCGGGAACCGCCGCGGGAAGTCGACGACGAGCCAGATCAGCAGGCCGTTCATCGCCCAGTAGCTCATCGTCAGCACCGCCTGGTCGACCGTCAGCGCCCCCTCCGCCGCGTGGGCCAGCAGGTGCAGCGCGCCCGACGCCAGCAGCGTGGCCATGACGCTCGTGAACAGGGCGTACTTGGCCCGCATCATCGGGTAGAAGGTGAAGGTCACGAGCCACTCGCGGAACAGGAGGTTCCAGCGGCGCCAGTGCTCGTTGGGGGTGCGGGCCAGGATCCACCAGTCGAAGTTGTTGCGGATCGGCAGGCCGAACAGCCGCAGCAGGCCCAGCGCCAGGTTGTAGCCGAAGACGACCTCGCAGGAGAGCGCGACGTAGTTCAGGTAGGAGTAGCCGAGCAGTTCCAGCCCGGCCGAGTGGCGCCAGGCCCGGCCTTCGATGAAGGCGTCGATCTCGACCGCGGCCGTGCGGCACAGCAGCGCGATCGCCAGCACGCGGATCCCCGCCAGGCGCACGGCGTCCAGCCGGTCGCGCGCTGCGGGCTCGAACTCCGGGACCGTGAAGACCGGCCCCTCCATGAAGAGCCGCGTGCCGACGTATCCAAGGTACTGCGGGACCGGCAGCGGCTTCTTCGTCGTCAGCTGGTAGCAGGCGTACCAGAAGCAGACGATCAGGCCGATCGTGATCCCGGACCGGTCGAGGCCGACCCAGTCGTAGGCCTGGCCCAGCCCGCGGATCACGGGGGCCGCGACCAGGACCACGGCGAGCATCGACCAGCGCGGGACCGACATCCGGAACAGGGCGTAGAAGGCGAGCGCGACCGCCGCGAGGACGGCGACCGAAGGCCAGTCGATCAGCCGGAGCACGACGCCGATCGCGAGCGCCCCGGCCGCGACCGCCCAGTAGCGGAGGACGCGCGGCAGGCCCCAGGTCACCAGGAAGAGCAGGTGGAAGGCGACCAGGCGCCCCGGGATCGCCGACAGCCCCTCGGTCGACGGGAGCGGGAGCCGCGCCCCGGCGGCGAGCGACCGCAGGACCCAGGCGGCGAGCACCCAGGTCTGCTCGGCGAACAGGTAGGGGACGAACGAGAGGGCGGCGACGAGCGCGGCGCGGCCGGCGGGTCCGGCCGGCAGCCGCCACCGGTCGAGGCCGAGCGCCTGGGCGATCGAACCGGGGCCCGAGACCGCTTCCAGCGACGGGACGATCGGGTCCCGGGAGTGGTCCCGGGCGGCCGGCGGCGCCGCGCCGGCCGGAGCCGGCCGGGGAGCGGCCCCCTCGACACGCCGCCCGTCCCGTCCCTCGGTCATCCCCACTCACCCCCCTGGCGGGCGCCCGGGTCCGGGTCCCGCCCGCCGTTTTCGCGCCCCGGGCAGGCCCCCGGGCGGCGCGAGCGCGAAGTCATACCCTCTACGGTGCCGCGGGGGCAAACGCCACGCCGGAAGCGGTTCGGAGGGCGCCCTCCGCAGGGGTCGGCTTACTTGACTGATCGTTCAAGTTAAAATGTTGACCGGATAGGGTTTCCCGGCCCGACTAACCGGGATTTTTCGGCCTTGACACCGACCCTTCTCGGGTTACCCTTCCCGCTCCATGCCCACGAACAGTTCCGAGACCTCGCGCCGCTTCGTCTTCCCGAAGTGGAGCAACCTGCTGAGGCCTGCCCTGGCGGTCCTGATGGTCGGGGGACCGCTCTACCTGACGGCGCTGGCCTGGTACGGAGGCTCCCCGAAGACCCTCGACATCGGCTACGCGCCGGTGCAGCCGGTCCCCTACAGCCACGCGCTCCACGCGGGGAAGCTGGGACTCGACTGCCGGTACTGCCACAACTCGGTGGAGTCGGCGGCCTTCGCCGCCGTGCCGCCGACCCAGACCTGCATGAACTGCCACGCGAAGGTCCGCGCGAACAGCGAAAAGCTGGCGCTGGTGCGCGAGAGCTACGCGACCGGGATGCCGATCCCGTGGGTCAAGGTCCACGACCTCCCCGACTACGTCTACTTCAACCACAGCGCGCACGTGCGGCGCGGCGTCGGGTGCGTGGAGTGCCACGGGCGGGTCGACCGGATGGAGGTCGTCAGCCAGGTCGAGACGCTCTCCATGGCGTGGTGCCTGGACTGCCACCGCAACCCGACGGCGCGCCTGCGCCCGCCGGAGTTCGTGACGCAGATGGACTGGACGCCGGGCGAGGATCCCGCCGCGCTCGGCCAGCGGCTTCGCCAGGAGCGCAACATCAACCCCAGCACGGACTGCTACACATGTCATCGATAGAGCCCGCGGTGAAGGACGGTCTGCCGGCCCGGCCGAAGACCTACTGGCGCAGCCTGGACGAGCTGGCCGAGACGGCCGAGTTCCGGGCCGTCGTCGAGCGCGAGTTCCCGACGCTGGTGCCGGAGATCCTCGGGCCCACCGGGCGGCGCAGCTTCATGAAGCTGATGGGCGCCTCGGTCGCGCTCGCCGGGCTGACGGCCTGCCGCTGGCCGAAGGAGCGGATCCTTCCGTTCGCGCACCGGCCGGAAGGCCGGACCCCGGGCGTGCCGGAGTTCTACGCCAGCGCGATGGAGCTGGGCGGGGTCGCCGCCGCGCTGCTGGTCAAGAGCGTCGACGGCCGCCCGATCAAGGTCGAGGGGAACCCCGAGCACCCGGAGAGCCGCGGCGTGGCCGGCGTGTTCGCCCAGGCCTCGGTGCTCGAGCTCTACGACCCCGACCGCAGCCGCTCGCCGGTCGAGCGCACGGGCGGGCAGGAGTTCCAGCGCACCTGGGACGAGTTCGCGGCGTTCGCGGAGCGGCACTTCGGGGCGCTGCGCGCCGCGGGCGGCCGGGGCCTGGCGGTGCTGGCCGAGCCGTCGTCGTCGATCAGCTTCGGCTGGGCGAAGGCGCGCTTCGCGGAGGTCTTCCCGCAGGCCGCCTGGTTCGAGTACGCGCCGGTCGGCCGGGACGCCGAGCGCGCCGGCACCGCGCTGGCTTTCGGCACGCCGATGCGGCCGGTCGCGGCGCTCGCGGCGGCCGACGTCGTCGTCAGCTTCGAGAGCGACCTGCTGCAGATGCACCCCGCGGCGCTGGCCCACGCCCGCGACTTCGCCTCGCGGCGGCGCGCCGACGACGGGACGATGACGCGGCTGTGGGTGCTCGAGAGCAGCCCCAGCGTCACCGGCGCCAGCGCCGACGAGCGGATCGCGCTCCCCTCCGGCGAGGTCGCCGAGACCGCGCAGCGCCTGCTGGCCGGGCTGCTGCTGCGCCCCGGCGTCGAGCCGGCCTGGATGACGCCCGCGCTCCGCTCCGCGCTGGTGGGGCTCGGCGGCGAAGGGGCGCTCGACGCCCGGATCGAAGCGCTGCGCGAGGACCTGCAGGCGCACCGCGGCCGCTGCTACCTCGCGGCCGGGCCGTCGCAGCCGCCCGTCGTGCACGCGCTGGTGGCGCTGGCCAACGTCGCGCTCGGCAACGCCGGGGCGACGGTCCGCTACCTGCCGGACCCGGACGGGCCGCCTCCCGCGGCCGGCGGCTCGATTGCCGCGCTGGCGCGCGAACTCGAGGCCGGCCAGGTGCAGACGCT
>CAYZDB010000095.1:0-1859 GCA_964476985.1 uncultured Acidobacteriota bacterium
GTTGCCCTCTCTGACGCTCCCGTCGCTCGCGCTGCCGTCGATCGCACTGCCAACGCTGCCGAGCCTCCCGGCGCTGCCGAGCCTCCCAGGGCTGCCCACGTTGCCCTCTCTGACGCTCCCGTCGCTCGCGCCCGACGAGTACGTGCTGGAGTTCGAGGCGCCGTGCCTGCGCCGGGTCGAGCAGCCGGTCCGGCTGGTGCTCGACGCGCAGGACCCCGCGGCGCTCGTGCTCGACCCCGTGCGGCTCGAGCCGACGCGCGGCACGATCGACCTCCGCCCGCCGGAGGGGGAGGGGATCCTCACGCTCGACGGTCGCGAGGTCCAGCCGGCCACGGTCGACGCCTGCCCCGGCCGGCACGAAGTCTCGTGGACCAGCGGCGGGCGCCGGGTCTTCGTCCAGTCGATCGACCTCGCGTCCGACGAGATCGTCGTCGTGCGCCCCGTCCCGCGCCCGACCGCGGCCGTGGTCGAAGGGACCGAACTGCTGCTTCCATCCGGGCTGGCCTCGGGATGGAACCTCGTGGCGATTCCGGCCGGTCCCGGCGCGGAACTGACCGGCCGGGTCGCGTCGGTGATCGCGGACCCTTCCGCGCCGCCGCCGCTCGCTCCTGCCGCGCGCCGTCTCCCGGCCGGGGAACTGGCCGATCTCGTGCGCCGCGCCGCGCCGGAGGCGGACGCGCTGATCCTGCCGCTCCCGGGCGGCGACGCCGCGCGCCGGCTGCACCGCCTGGTGATCGTCGACCCGGCGCGCCGCCTGCTCGAGTGGACCGCGTGGCCGGAGCGCGACGCCGCGGCGGCGAAGCGCGTCGCCGACCGGCTGGCCGGCCGGGACGTCGCGCTGATCGTGCCGCTGTTCGGGGCCGACCTGGTGCGGACCCGCGACGGCCTGGTGGTCGCCGCGGTCCTGCCGGGCGGGCCGGCGGAGGCGGCCGGGCTCGTCCCCGGGATGCGCGTGCTCTCGATCGCCGGGCGCGCGGCCGGGGCGGCGGAGGGTCGGCTCGAGTCGCTGCCCGGCGCGACGCCGGGGAAGGCGGTGCCGGTGAAGGTGCGCGACGGCTCCGGCGAGAAGGAGTTGCGGATCACGCCCGTCCCGGCGATCGACGCCCCGATCCCGGCCGGGCGTGCCGAGGGCCTGCTGCTCCCGGACGTCGCGCGGCTCGACGCGCTCCGCGTCGCCGGCCGCGAGGCCGAACGCGCCGCGGCCGCGGCGCGGGCGGCGCTGCTGCTCGCGGCCGCGGGGGCCGACGAGGCGGCGGCCCAGGCGCTCGACCGCGTCACCGTCGACGAGCGGCTCGACCCGGCGGGGGACGCCTGGGGAACGGTGCTCTTCGTCCAGGAATCGGTGGCGCGCCGGCTCGGCCGGAAGGACGTCGCGCAGGCGGTCCGCGCGCAATGGGCGGCGCTGCGGGAGGCGCGGCTCGGCGGAAGGCTGGGGCCGCCGCTGGCGGCCGCGGGCGGCACGGCGGATTGACGCGGCGGCGGGCGACCCGCGTAGAATCGGGTGCGGGCCCGGCGTCGACCGGACGGGAACGACTTCGCGCGGGAGCCAGATGCCCCCTCTGCAGGACCAGGATGCCCTCGTCGCCGTGCTCGACGCGCTGCTCGGCTGTCTCGAGCAGCCCGCCGCGGCGGTCGCCGCCGACGGGCGCGTGATCGCCGCCAACCCGGCCTTCGTGGAGCTGGCGCGCCGCGTCGCCCGCGCCTGGCCGGCGGCGGCCGAGGCCCTGGTCGCCCCCGGGGAGCGGGCGCTGTTCCGGGCCCTCGTTCCCCACGCCGTCGCCCCCGAGACCTGGCGCGCGACCTTCGACGACGGCGTCGTGCGCGCGTTGCGCGTCCAGGCGGTGGCGCCGCTGCGCGCC
>CAYZDB010000095.1:1869-9814 GCA_964476985.1 uncultured Acidobacteriota bacterium
ACGCTGCGGCACGACGTCGCCGGGCCGCTGACCGCGATTCTCGGCACGGCCGAGCTGCTGCTGCTCAAGGGCGCGGACCTGCCGCCTGCGGCGCGCGAAGGGCTGGGCCGGATCGTCCAGCACTGCGGCCGGATCTCCGAACTGCTCGCCGCCAGCCGCACCCGCGAAGCGGCGCGGCGCGGAGGCGCGGCGTGAGCGATCCCCGCCCGCCCGCCGCCGCCGCCGGCGGCAAGATCCTGCTGGTCGACGACGATCGCGCGCTGCGCGAGATGGCGGCCGGCTTCCTGCGCACGCTGGGCCACGAGGTCGACGACGTCGCGACGCTGGAGCAGGCCCGCGCCCGGATCCGGGCCCGACCCTTCGAGCTGGTGCTGGCCGACCTGATCCTCGAGCACGGGACCGGGCTCGACCTGCTGGCGGAAATCCGCCGCGAGGCGATCCCGTGCGAGGTCATCATCATGACCGGGCACGGAGGGGTCGAGTCCGCGGTGCAGGCGATCCGCGAGGGGGCGTACGACTACGTCACCAAGCCGCTCTCGCTGACGCGGCTGGCGCTCGACGTCGGGCGCGCGCTCGAGAAACACCGGCTGGAGCAGGACGTGCTCCGGCTGGCGGCCGCGAAGGACAGCGCCTTCGGCGGGATCACGGCCGCCTCGGCCGCGATGCGCCCCGTCGTCTCGCTGCTGCGGCGCGCCGCCGACAGCGACAGCAACCTGCTGCTGCTGGGCGAATCGGGGACCGGCAAGGAGGTCGCGGCGCGCGCCGTGCACGAGCACTCGCGCCGCGCCGGGCAGCCGTTCGTCGCGGTCCACTGCGGCGCGCTGCCCGGCGAGCTGCTGGAGAGCGAGCTGTTCGGCCACGTCCGCGGTTCGTTCACCGGGGCCGACCGCGAGCGCAAGGGGCTGTTCCTCGCGGCGAAGGGCGGCACGCTGTTCCTCGACGAGGTCGGGACCGCGCCGGCCCGCGTGCAGGTGGGGCTGCTCCGCGCGCTGCAGGAGCGGCGGGTGCGCCCGGTCGGCTCCGAGCAGGACCTGCCGGTCGACGCGCGGATCATCGCCGCGACCAACGCCGACCTCGACACCGAGATGGCGGAGGGGCGGTTCCGGCTCGACCTCTACTACCGGCTCGCCACCTTCGTGGTCCAGCTCCCCCCGCTGCGCGAGCGGCGCGAGGACATCCCGCTGCTGGTCGGCCCGCTGCTCGAGGACGCGGTCCGCCGCTCCGGCCGCCGGGCGACGATCTCGCCGCGCGCGCTGGCCCGGCTCGCCGGCTACGACTGGCCGGGCAACGTGCGCGAGCTGGCGCACGTCCTGGAGCGCGCCGTGCTGCTGGCGGAGGGGTCCGTGATCCGGGAGCAGGACCTGCCGCTGCCGGAGCCGGCCGGGCCGGGCGGGGCGGTCCTCACCCTGGAAGAGCTCGAGCGGCGGCACATCGAGCAGGTCCTCGCGCAGTGCGGGGGGAACAAGGTCCGGGCCGCCCGGCTGCTCGGGATCCCGCGGCCGAACCTCTACCGCAAGCTCGAGCGGTACGGGCTGGAGACCGGCCCGGTTCCCGGCGAGGCGGAGCCCGCGAACGAGGCGCCGCCGGCCCCGGCGGCTCCGGCCGGGGTGCCGGTCGCCGAGCCGTCGCGACGGAGGCAGTCGGGCCTGTTCTGAGCGTTCCCCGGAAGCCCGCATTTCCGGCGTCCGCCGCCACCGCTGTCCGCCGGCGGACAGGTTCAAGGGGGCCCGGGGCCCCCGATCCCGCCCCGAGGGCACCCCGGAAGCGCTCCTCCCCCTGAAACGGCGCCGTCCCGGGCCCGCTGTGTCAAAAATTCGCACCCCGGCGCGCCTGCGCTGTCTCCAGGCGGACAGTTTCCGCCCCGGTTCGCCGCCTCCCGCCCGCGAATTCCGGACGCGTTCCCCCGAAAGTTCCTGAAACCACGGCCGATGAGAGGATCGCCCCGCGGCACCGCGGGCGTGGCACAGCAGTTGCTCTTCCTTTCCGCCGTATGCGAAACGACCGAGCCCACGGAGCCGCGATGAAGGAACAGGCACAGGGGGCCGTCCGGCCCGCGACGAGGACCGAGGAGGCCGTCCGGCGGCTGCGCCCGGTGGACGGCTTCGTGGTCGGGGGCGAAGCCGAGTGGGTCGGCGGCCAGAACCTCTGGCTGCTGCTGTCCCGCCCCGGCGAGCGCCTGATCGACTTCTTCGTCGAGGACGACGACCAGGGGCTGTCGCCCGACCCGGTGCCCTGCGCCTGCGCGGGGGTGCTTCCGGACGGCACGGTGGTGATCGGAGAGGTCGACTGGGAACTCGACCGCTTCCTGTCGGAGATGCTGGACGAGCAGGGGAACGCCGCCGCGCGCTAGGCGCGCCGCGGGGGATCAGGAGCTCCACGATGACGACGAGTCCGTGCCCAGTGATGCCGCGTGAGCAGAAGACGAGCCAGCCCGCCGAGCCGCTCTACGACCGGCTGGTCCCGGCGTCGCGCGACGACCTGCTGAGGATCGAGGCCGGCGCCACGGCGCAGGCGGTGCACGCCGCGCTCGACGACGGCGCGCGCCCGGTCGAGATCCGCTTCGCGGGCCGCACGATCCACGCCCGTCCGCTCGACACGCGGCGCTTCGTCCGCGCGATGAGCCGCTTCGTCAGCCTCAACTGAGGCGCGGGGGCGACCGTGGGCGCGACCCTGCTGGCGCGCGAGCCGCGGGCCCTCGGCGGGCGGCTGATGGCCGCGCTCGTGTCGCACGCCACGCACGACCTCAACAACCACCTGACCGCGATGCTCGGCAAGGCGGAGTTCGGCCTGCTGGTGGCCGACCCCGAGCGCAAGACGGCCGCGCTCTCCGGCGTGCTCGAGGCCGGCGAGGCCGCGCGGCGGCTGGTCGCGGACCTGCAGCGCCTGGCCGCCTACTCGGAAGGGGCAGGGGACCCCGTTCCCGCGGTCGAAGTCGCACGGCTCGCGACGCGGCTGCTCGAACGCCGGATGCGGCGCGCCGGGATCGCCGCCGCCTGCCACGGCACCGGCCCGGCCCCGCTCCGGCCGCGTGCCGCCGCCGCCGCGCTCGCGCTCTGGTTCGTCCTGCGCCGGCTGCTCGAGGACGCGGGGGGCGCCGCGCCGCGCACCCTGGAGCTGTCGGTCAGCTGCGCCGGGCGCGACGACGAGATCGCGGTCCGGATCGACGGAGCGGCGCTCTCGGCACACACCCTCGACGCGCTCGAGGAGCCGCTGGCCGAGGCGGGGGCGCGGCTCGAGCGGCACGGGGAGCGGCTCCTCGTCGTCCTGCCCTGACACCCCCGCTCAGGCGAAGCCGCGCCGGCGGTGGCCGGCTACCACCCCCGCGAACAGCACGAACGCGAAGATCGCGCCGCTGACCGCGCCGGGCAGCACCGGGCGCCCCGTGGCGTCGACGAAGGTCGGCAGCAGGTTCGCCAGCACCAGGTTCAGCGCGATGTGCGCGACCATCACCAGGTACAGGTTCCGCGAGGCCTCGAGCAGCAGGCCGAGCAGGACCGACATCGCGAAGACGAAGGCCAGCGCGCCGAGATTGCGGCGCAGGCTCGCCGCCGGGTCGACGTGCTCGAGCGTGAAGCTGACGGAGATCGCCCCGATCGCGGTCAGCCGCCCGAGCCGGTGCTCTTCCAGCCCCAACCGCTTGAGGATCATCACCAGCGCGTTCTGCAGCATGCCGCGGTAGAACAGCTCCTCGGCGATGCCGCGCACGACCTGCGCGCCGATCGCGGCGGCGAGCAGGCCCGGCGCGGCCGCCGGAACGCCGAGGTGCGCGCCGGCGAACCAGCCGCTGGCGAACACGAGCGCGGTCGTGACGGCCCAGGCGACCAGGGCCAGCCGCAGCGCGGAGGCGAGCCGCTCGCCGGTCAGGAAGACGGCGAGCCGCGGGTAGATCTGGCGCAGCACCGGCAGCAGGGCGAGCGCGGCGCCGAGCAGGCCGAACCCGGACCAGAGGCGGTACAACGCGTCGGCCATCCGGGGGTCGCCGGAGTGCGGACCGATCCAGTCGAAGGCGCCGGCGAGCAGGTCGCTCGTGATCCACTTCTCGCCCAGCAGGACCACGAGCAGCGGCAGCAGCTGGGCCACGGTCGGCTCGTCGGGGCGCGACGGGTCGCTCCACAGGTCGAGGCTGCGGCGGCGGTTCCGGAGGTCGAGCAGCAGCAGCAGGAAGAAGGCGGTGAAGAGCAGGCTGGACACGGATCCGGGCAGGCCGGGCCAGCGCGGCGTGCCGCCGTGGAAGGAACGGAGCAGCCCCGAGGTCGCGATCGCGGACACGAGCATGAGCGCGATCGCCGCGCGGACCCACGGCGCGCGCGATGGAGAGGCCGGGGGGCCGGCGGGAAGGGCGGCTGGTTGGGACAAGCGGTCCTGGATCCTCGTCGGGGGGTGCCGGCACGGCCCCCGCAGGAATTATGATCCGCGCGGCGGCCCGATGCGGCCGACCCGAGCGAGGCCGACCATGGACCAGCCCTCCACCCAGGCCAACATCACCGTCCCGGTCGTCGTCGGCGGGCTGGTCGGCGCCGTGATGGCGGTCATTCCGCCCTGCTGCTGCCTGTGCTGCCTGAACGCGGTGATCGCCGGCGTGATCGCGGGGGGGATGTACGCGCGCGCGGCGGGGTTCCCGCCGATCGAGCGCGGCGCGCTGATCGGATCGCTGGCCGGGGCCCTCGCCGGGGCCGGCCGCTCGGTGCTCGAGTCGCTCGGAAACGCCGCCATGCAGCCCTGGATGGACGGCTGGGTCGACCAGGTCGCGCGCTACGGCGACTCGGAGGTCCGTGAACTGCTGGAGCAGCTGGGCGCGTCGCAAGGCCGGGGCGGTGCAGGCTGGTTCCTGGCCGAGTTGGCCACCAGCGTCGCCGTCGGCGCGGTGCTCGGCGCCCTGGGAGGGATGCTCGGCGTGGTCCTGATGCGACGCGAGCCGCCGCCGCCGGGCCCGTCGTATCCCCCGCCGCCGCCGCCGCCTCCGTACCCGCTCCAGCCCCCGCCCTACCCCCCGCCGCCCGCGGCCCCCGTGGCCGGTCCGCCGGAACCGGCGCCGCCGGTCCCGTGGCCACCGCCCGACCCGGGCGGCGCGGCGGGTCCGCCGCTGCCCGTGCCGCCCTCCCGGGAATCGCGGATCGCGGGGGGCGCGCCCCCTCCGCCCTGGCCTCCGCCCCCCGGAGCGCCGGGGGACGGCGACCCGCCGGAGGGCGGCCGCACGGCTTGACGAGGGGAGGGGCTGGCGGAAGCGTGTGGGAATCGAACCCACCCGTGACCGGTGCGACCGACCACGCAACGGTTTTGAAGACCGCGGGAGTCACCAGACCCCGAGCGCTTCCGTGGGCCCACTGCGAGGGGGCCGATTGTACCCGGGGTTGCCGGCCCGGGAGGCCGCGCGCCGGGGGGGGTGGACCCGGACCCCCTGCCCGGGTTAGATTCTCCCGCCCATCGCGTGGATGGGGGGACAGGGCCCGGCACCTGCCGGGACAGTGAAGGCCCTTCGGGGCGAGGCAGCGACCGGGTCCAACGTCTGATCATGGGTAAGCGACTCTTCGTAGGGAACCTCCCGTACAGTGCCACCGCGGACGACCTGCGGGCGCTGTTCGCGGAGCTCGGTGAAGTCACCGACGTCCACATCGTCATCGACCGCGAGACCCAGCGTCCCCGCGGCTTCGCCTTCGTTTCGTACGCATCGGACGAGGTCGCGGCCAAGGCGGCGCAGGAAATGAACGGCCGCTCGTTCGGCGGCCGGCCGCTCGTGGTCAACGAGGCGCGCGAGCGCGGCGAGGGCCCGCCCCCGGGCGCGAGACCGTCCGGCCCGCGTCCCGGAGGCTTCGGCGACCGCCCCCGCGCCCCGGCGGCTTCGGCGACCGTCCGCCGCGCCCGCCCGGCAGCGGCCCCGGCGGACCGCGCCCCGGCGGATTCCGCGGTCCCCGCGGCGCGCCGATGCCGCCGCCCGAGCCGCTGCCCACGGAAGAGCGCCGTCCGCGCACCGCGCCGAAGAAGAAAGTCGACTACGACCGCGACCGCACCCCGTCCACCCGGCCTCGCGAGGACGAGAAGGAGAAGGGCGGCGGGAGCTGGCGGCAGTGGATCGACGACGACGAGTAGCCGCTAGTCGCGTCCCGGGTGCGCCGGCAGGCGCGCCCATTCCGCAACGCCGCGCTCGGGTTCCAGCTGGATCGTCGTGTGGTGGATGTCGAACCGCGCGGCGAGCAGCCGGTTGACGCGGGCGAGCGTCGCCTGCGCGTCCTCCCCGGTCCGCAGCCGGACGTGCGCCGCCAGCGCGACGCGTCCCGGCGTGACGCACCAGACGTGCAGGTCGTGGACCGCCGCCACCCCGGACTCCCCGAGCAGCGCGCGCTCGATCGCGGCGGCGTCCTTCCCGGCCGGCGCGACGTCGAGCAGCACCTCCGCCGCCTCGCGCAGGATCCGCCAGGCCGACAGGCCG
The DNA here is from genome assembly GCA_964476985.1 of uncultured Acidobacteriota bacterium. Classification (GTDB taxonomy): domain Bacteria; phylum Acidobacteriota; class Polarisedimenticolia; order J045; family J045; genus JALOKP01. Next base: position 8,297 of record CAYZDB010000095.1, read on the forward strand.
ATCAGCGCGGCGACGGCGAGGCTGGCCAGGGGGTCGGCCCAGGTCCAGCCGAGCGCGAGCACGGCCAGCGCGGCGAGGATCGCGGCGCCCGAGCCGAGCAGGTCGCCCAGCACGTGGATCAGCGCCGCGCGCAGGTTGATGTTGTCGGCGCCGTCTCCGTGGGACGCGTGCGCGTGGCCGTGGCCGCTCCCCGCGCGCAGCACGAAGAAGACGACGAGGTTCACGGCGAAGCCGATCGCCGCGACCAGCAGCATCAGCCGCGCGTCGATCTCCACCGCGCGCAGGCCGGCGAGCCGCAGGACCGCTTCGTAGGCGATCCGCACCAGCAGCAGCCACAGCAGGACCGCGTTGGCCAGGGCGGCCAGCACCTCGGCGCGGTGGAAGCCGAAGGTGTAGCGCGCCGTGTGGGGCCGCGCCGCGACCACCGCGGCGACGAGGGCCAGCACCAGCGCGGCCGAGTCGGCCAGCATGTGGACGGCGTCGGCGAGCAGCGCGAGCGAGCCGGAGAGGAAGCCCCCGATCGCCTCGACCGCGGCGAAGGCCAGCGTCAGCGCGAGCCCGAGCGCGAGGCGTCCGCGGGCGCTCCGCCCCGGGGCGGCGCCGTCGTCGTGGCCCGCGTGGTCGTGTCCGGCGTGGTCGTGCATGATGCGGGCGCAGCCTAGCCCGCCGGTCGCTGCGGGGGCAAGGCGTTCGCGACGCGGGAGGGGAGATGAGGCTCGGCGCGTCCTGGCTGGTCGCGGCGGTGGTCGTCACGGCGGTGTTCGCGGGGCGGGCGGCCGCGCCCCCCGCGCTGCCCGCCAGCGCGGCCGTGCGCGAGGTGAAGGACGGCGACACGCTCGTTGTCGACGCCGGGGGGAAGCCGCTCACGGTCCGGCTGATCGGGATCGACACGCCCGAGGAGCGGCACCCCGAGGCCGAGCCGCAGTACCTCGCGGCCGAGGCGCACGCCGAGCTGGCGCGGCTGGTCGCCGGGAAGACGGTGAAGCTCGTCGCCGACCCCGGGGCGGGCGACGACCGCTACGGGCGGGCTCTCGCCTACGTCGAGACCCCGGACGGGCGGGATGCCGGGGCCGTGCTGATCGAGGCCGGCCTGGCGCGGGCCTTCGAGCGCTACGACTACGCGCGCAAGGCCCGCTATCGCGGGCTCGAGGCGGCGGCGCGCGCGGCCGGGCGCGGGGTGTGGCAGGAGGGCGGGCTGGCCGAACTGCGCTGGATCGTCGCCGCCGGCCGCGGGGCGATCGAGGTCTACGCGATGACCGGCGGCCGCTTCGCGGTGGTCGTCGACGGCTGGGCGCGGGCCGGCGTCAAGGGACGCGCGCGCGCGCGCGACGAGCGCGGTTCGCTGGACGACGCGATCTGGGAGGCGCACCGCGCGCTCGGGGCGAAGCGCTACGACCCGTCGCGGGCGCTCGAGATCCTGTCGGCCGCGGGCTTCGTGCCGCTCAGCGCCCCGGCGCAGGCGCCAGCAGTTCCAGCGCCTCCGGATCCACCCGCCGCTCCGCCACCGCCGTCCCGTCG
>CAYZDB010000096.1:0-9725 GCA_964476985.1 uncultured Acidobacteriota bacterium
GACCGACACGGCCAGCGGCAGGACGTCCTTTTCGCGGCCCCCCCAGGCCTCGGATACGGCGAGACAGACGATGCCGCGCAGCCGCTTGCCGGGGAGCATCAGCGTGTAGCGCATCGCCTCGACCAGTCGGCCGGCGTCCGGGTGACGCGGCGGAAGCGCGTCCTCGATCGCCGACTCCACGCGCTGCCGCCGGTCGGCCAGATAGGCCTTCAGATCCAACCCGTCGCTCCCGCTCGCGTCCCGCCCTGGCCCGAAGAATGGATGATCGCCCGGCCCCGCGCCCGGGGCCACCCGGACGGGCGCCATGCCGCAGCGGCCGCTCGTTCCTACATTAGGTCCCATGGGGCAGGACGAGCGCGAACGCCGCCAGACACTGATCGCCTGGATGATCGCCGGGCTGGCCCTCGGGGTGGCGGTGCTGGCCCTGGGGCCGAGCGCCCCGTGGCGGTTCGTCCTGGCCCCGTTCGAGCGGCGGGAGGGTCCCGCGGCGGCACCGTTCGAGCCGGGCGTGGCCCGCGCCACTCCCGCCCCGCGCGACCCCGATCCGGCCGAGCTGCTGGCCGTCGATGCCAGCCTGGTCGAGATCCGGGCCGAGCGCGGGGGCCGGGTCGACGGGCCGGCCGGAACCGCGCGGCTGGCGCTCCCCCCGGGGGCCCTGCCCGGCGACGTTCGGGTCGAGATCGCGCGGCTGGCCGAGCCCGATCCGCTGGGCGGCGGCGCCACCGTCGACCTGCGGCCCGACGGGCTGGAACTCCGTTCCCCTGGGCGGTTGGAGCTGCCGCTCCCGGCCGGCCTCGCGCCGGACCAGGTCGAGATCGCCGTCTTCGACGCGGCGCGGGCACGCTGGGATGCCGAGCCGGTCCAGGCGTTCGATGCCCAGCGCGGGCGGCTGGCCGCCGCCATCGCGCACTTCTCGCTGCGCCGGGTGCGGATCCGCCCCGGGCTGAACTTCCCCTACGATCCGCGGCGCAGCGGAGCGACGTTCCTGCTCGCCGACGACCTGGACCAGCAGTTCGAGCGGCTGGCCGAGGGGCGCTGGGTCGCGGTGGGACGGCGCACCCCCGAGTACCGCGCGCTGGTCGAGGCCGGGCGCTCGGGGCGGCACGCGCTGATCGCGGCCGGGCGGCTGCGCGCGGTCGCCGGCCCGCCCCGGGCCCGGGCGGTCGTCGACGACGACCGGGTCACGGCCAGCCTGCCGGCGGGAGTTCCCGAAGCGCGAACCGGGTGGGTCCGCGTCACCGCGCTCGACGAACGCGGCCGCCCGACGCCGCGCACGATCGTCGCGCAGGTGGTCGGCGAGACGCCGCCGGCGCTGGTGGAGTCCGGGCTCGCCGTGCGGCTCAGCCGCGCGGCGATGGAGCGGCTCGGCCTGGCCTTCGGCCGGGACTTCGGCGTCGACCGCGAGGCGCCGGACCAGGGCTGGATCCGCTACACGGCCACCGCCGACGGGGTGGCGATGTTCCAGGTGCCGGTCCAGCTCGAGCCGGCCGATCCCCCGCCTCCCCGCTCCCACTGACCGCTTCTCACAGCGCGTCGATCAGGTCCCAGAAACGGGCGCTGCGGGTGAAGTGGAGGTCGTAGACGGGGACGCTTCCGCACAGGCGGCCGACGAGCGCCGTCAGTCCCTCGTGCGACAGCCCGAGCTCGTGCACGAACGGGATGCTGGCCGAGACGGTGGCCACGGCCCGCGCCAGCCCGAGGCGCTCGAGGCGATCCTCCGCGGCCTGGCGCAGCCGGAACGCGCCACCCAGCGGGAACGTGCCGCGGGTCCGCTCGGCGGGAGGAAAGAGGCCGTAGAACGGAACGGCGTGTGCGGCCGGGGCGTCGCCGGAGACGTCGATCAGCACCATGTCGTCGGACAGCGCGCGCCGCGGTTGCGACAGCGCGGTGGCGGTGCTCTTCCCCGCCCCGGACGGCCCGAAGAACAGCAGGCAGCGGCCGCCTGCCAGGATCCCGCTGGTGTGCATCAGGAAGCAGCCGCGCTCGATCGCAAGCAACTGCCCCGCGACGCGCAGGTAGTTCTCCAGCGACATCCGGAAGCGCGTGAAGACGCGGTCGGTGAGCGTGACCTCTCCCGTCCCGCTCGAGACGTCGAGCCAGCCGTCCTGCCAGTGAGACCGCACGCGGTAACGGCCCGGCGCCTGGCGCTCCACCTCGATCTCGGTCGCGCCCCCCGGCGGTGGCAGGGGCACGAAGACCCCTTCTCCCTCGCGGCAGTTCACGACCAGGTCGGCCCGCCGCGCGGGATCGGCCAGGGTCGCGAAGGGCAGGTACTGCGGCGCGACGAACCCGTCCCAGCTCGCCGGGAGCCCCAGCACGCGGACGATCAGGGGTCCGAGCGGAAGGTCGAAATCCACGCGCCCGGGTGCCACCGGGGCACGCAGCGTCTCGGGGCTCTCGCGGGGTGGCTCCTGCGGCGGCATCAGTGCTTCCGTGGCTCCGGATCGACCGGCGCGGACTCTATCACGCGCCCTGCTCCTCATCCGCCGCGGGCGGTGCCGGCCTGGTCAGCGCCTCCCGCACGGCCCGCGCCCGCGCCTTCCCCACCGCCGCGGCCAGCGCCTCCTCGCTCGCCTGGCGCACGCCGTCGAGCGACCCGAACTGCTCCAGCAGGCGCCGCGCCGTCAGCGCCCCGATGCCGGGCAGCGCGGTCAACTCGCTCTGGAAGGTCCGCTTGCTGCGCGCGGCGCGGTGGTGCTTGACCGCGAAGCGGTGGGCCTCGTCGCGGATCTGCTGGACCAGGTGCAGCGCCGGGTCGCCGCGCTCGAGCAGGATCGGCTCGCCGCGCCCTTCGAGGAAGATCTCCTCCTCCCGCTTGGCGAGCGAGATGATCGGCAGGGCGCCCAGGCCCAGCTCGCCGAGCGCCTGGATCGCCGCGGCCAGCTGCCCCTTGCCGCCGTCGATCAGCACGAGGTCCGGGAGGCGCTTCCCCTCGCGCTGGATCCGCGCGTAGCGCCGGCCGACGACCTCGCGCATCGCCTGGTAGTCGTCGCCGGCGGCCGCGGTCCGCACCTTGAAGACCCGGTAATCCGCCTTCTTCGGCTTGCCCCCTTCGAACACGACCATCGAAGCCCGCGGCTCCGTCCCGTGGAGGTGACTGACGTCGAACCCCTCGATCCGGAACGGCGGCTCGTCCAGGCCCAGCACGTCGCGCAGCTCCTCGAGCATCTGCACGCCGTGGACGTGCGTGGCGCGGAAGCGCGCGTCGAAGGCCAGCTTCGCGTTCTGCGCAACCAGGTCGAGAAAGCGCCGGCGGTCGCCCTGCACCGCGGCGCGGAGCGCCACCTTGCCGCCACGCCGCGCCCGCAGGAACTCCTCGATCAGCGCGGCCTCGCGCGGCAGCCGCGGCAGGACGATCTCCGGGGCCGGCTCCTGGTCGGCGTAGAACTGCGGCAGGATCGCGTCGTAGAACGCCTCCGGTTCGGGGGCGTCGGCCAGCGTGAACTCCCGCCGGCCCAGGACGCGGCCTTCACGCATCCGGAACAGCTCGACCGCGGCCCGGTCCCCCTCGCGGTACTCGGCCCAGAAGTCGATCGCCTCGAGCCCCACCGAGGTCATCTGCTGGCGCGCTGCGAGCGTCTCGAGCGCCGCGAGCTTGTCGCGGTCGCGCGCCGCCCGCTCGAACTCGAGCGCCTCCGCCGCCGCCGCCATGCGCCGCTCCAGCACCGCCCGCAGCTCGGCGTCGCGCCCCTCGAGGAACAACCGGGCCTGCTCGACCCGCTCGCGGTACTCCGCGGGCTCGGCGTGGCCGGCGCAGGGGGCCAGGCACTGGTCCATGTGGTAGAGCAGGCAGGGCCGCTGCTTGCCGTCGAAGCGCAGGTAGCAGTTTGCCACCTGGAAGAAGCGCGGGATCATCCGCAGCGTGCGCCGGGCGTGGCTGGCCGGCAGGAAGGGGCCGAAGTAGAGCTGCCCGTCGGCCCTCGGCCGCCGCACCAGCACGACCCGCGGGAACTCGTCCTTCACGGTCAGCTTGAGGTACGGGAAGTTCTTGTCGTCGCGCAGCAGGACGTTGTACGGCGGGCGGTGTTCCTTGATCAGGTTGTTCTCCAGGATCAGCGCCTCGACCTCGCTGCGGGTCACGATCACGTCGAGGTCGGCGACGAGCTCGACCATCGCCGCGATCCGCGGGCCGTGCTTCGCCGATTCCTGGAAGTAGCTCCGGACGCGGCTCCTCAGGGACAGCGCCTTGCCGACGTACAGGACCTTGCCGCCGGCGTCCCAGTAGCGGTAGCAGCCGGGCTGGTCGGGCAGGCGCGCCAGCGCCTCCGCCAGCCGCCCCGGCAGGTCCTCGCGCACCTCAGCCCGCCTCGGCCCGGACCTCGCGCTCGCGCAGCGCGCGGATCCGGTCGCGCAGCTCGGCCGCGTCCTCGAAGCGCAGGCCGGCCGCGGCCTCGAACATCTGCTTCTCCAGCTTCTTGACCTCGCGCGCGAGCTCGGCCAGCGACAGTTCCGGCTCGGCCGGCAGCGTCGAGGGGATCGTCAGGTAGTCGCGTTCGAAGACCGAGCCGAAGACGTCGTCGATCGCCTTGATGATCGTCTGCGGCGTGATCCCGTGGGCCGCGTTGTAGGCCCGCTGCTTGGCCCGGCGGCGGTTGGTCTCGTCGACCGCCTTCTGGAGGGCGTCTGTCATCCGGTCGGCGTAGAGGATCGCGGTCCCGGAAAGGTGGCGCGCCGCGCGGCCGATCGTCTGGATCAGCGCGGTCTCCGAGCGCAGGTAGCCCTCCTTGTCGGCGTCGAGCACCGCAACCAGCGAGACCTCCGGCAGGTCGAGCCCCTCGCGCAGCAGGTTGACCCCGACCAGCACGTCGAAGCTCCCGAGCCGCAGGTCGCGGATGATCCGGATCCGCTCCATCGTCTCGACGTCGCTGTGCAGGTACTCGACGCGCACCCCGACGTCCTTGTAGTAGTCGGTCAGTTCCTCGGCCATCCGCTTGGTCAGGGTCGTGACCAGCACGCGCTCCCCGCGCGCCGCCCGCTCGCGGACCTCCTTCAGCAGGTCGTCGACCTGCCCCTGGACCGGGCGCACGACGACCTCGGGGTCGATCAGGCCGGTCGGCCGCACGACCTGCTCGTGGAACTCGCCACCGGTCAGCTGCAGCTCGTACGCCGCGGGGGTGGCCGAGACGAAGATGGTCTGCGGCCGCATCCGCTCCCACTCGTCGAAGGTCAACGGGCGGTTGTCGAGCGCCGACGGCAACCGGAAGCCCCACTCGACCAGCGTCTCCTTGCGCGAGCGGTCGCCGCGGTACATCGCCCGCAGCTGCGGCACCATCTGGTGCGACTCGTCGACCACCAGCAGCGCGTCGCCCGGGAGGTAGTCCATCAGCGTCGGCGGCGGATCGCCCGGGGCGCGCCCGGTCAGGTGCCGCGAGTAGTTCTCGATCCCGTTGCAGTAGCCGACCTCCTGGATCATCTCCAGGTCGAACAGCGTGCGCTGGGCCAGCCGCTGGGCCTCCAGCTGCTTGTTCAGGGCGTGCAGCTCGGCCAGCCGCCCGTCCAGCTCCTCCTTGATCGCGCGGACCGCGAGCTCGAGGCGCTCGCGCGGGGTGACGTAGTGGGAGTTGGGATAGACCGGGAAGCGCTTCAGCTCCTCGACCGCCGTCCCGCGCAGTGGGTCGATCTTCCGGATCCGCTCGACCTCGTCGCCGAAGAACTCGACCCGCAGCGCGGTGTCGTCGTACCCGGGCCAGATGTCGACCGTGTCGCCCCGCACCCGGAAAGCGCCGGGGCGCAGGTCGCCGGCCGTGCGCTCGTACTGGATCTCGACCAGCTTGCGCAGCAGCAGGTCGCGGCCCGACCGGTCGCCCGTCTCGAGCATCGCCATCATGCCGTGGTAGGCCTCGGGCGAGCCGAGCCCGTAGATGCACGAGACCGAGGCGACGATGATCACGTCGCGCCGCTCGAACAGCGACCGGGTCGCCGAGTGGCGCATCCGGTCGATCTCGTCGTTGATCGTCGCTTCCTTCTCGATGTAGGTGTCGGAGGTCGGGATGTAGGCTTCCGGCTGGTAGTAGTCGTAGTACGAGATGAAGTACTCGACCGCGTTGTGCGGGAAAAAGCGCCGGAATTCCTGGTAGAGCTGGGCCGCCAGCGTCTTGTTGTGGACCAGCACGAGGGTCGGCTTCTGGACGTTCTGGATCAACTGGGCCACGGTGAAGGTCTTGCCCGAGCCGGTGACGCCGAGCAGCACTTGGTCGCGCCGGCCCTCGACGATCCCCTGCGTCAGCCCGGCGATCGCCTCCGGCTGGTCCCCGGCGGGCTGGAACTCGGAGACGAGCTGGAACGGCTGGGCCATCAGCCCGTGGCCGCGCGGCGGAAGCGCTCCGCCACCCGCTCGGGGCCGAGGATCGCGATGAACGACCCGGCCCGCGGGCCACGGGCGCGGCCGATCAGCGCGGCGTAGACGGCCTCGAAGCCGCGCTTCGCGCCCGGGCCGCCCTCCCCGTTGGCCAGGTCGCGGATCGCGTCCTGGATCGCGTCGGCCGTGGAGAGCGCCGGCAGCGCGTCCGCCAGCTGCCCGAGGAAGGCGCGCTGCGGCGCGTCGAGCGCGGCGGCCGCGGGGGGCAGCTCGTCCGGCACGTCGACCCGGGCCTCCTCGGGCGCGAAGCGGTCGAGCCAGTAGCGCGCCATCGCCATCCGCTCGGCGACGGCGGCGCGGTCGAGCGGGCCGTAGCCGCCCCGCTCGAGCAGCGCCAGCGTGCGATCGACGTCGAATCGCGCGATCTGCGCGACCAGCACCAGGTGATGGAACGGCACCCCCACCGGCGTGAACCCGGCCGCGCGGGAGAGCTCGAGGGCGCGGCTGTCCACCCCCGCCGCGGAGGCGTCGTCGACCTCGTCGACCAGCCGCAGGAAGGGGGCGCCGGGATCGAACTGGATCGCGCGCTGCGGGCGGTTCTTGAGCACGACGTAGCGCAGCACCTCGGGGGGGGCGACGTGGAGCAGCTCGTCGGCGGCCAGCACGTTCCCCTTCGAGGACGACATGTCCCCCTGCCCCTTGAGCGCGATCCACTCGTAGACGATCGGGTGCGGCGGCTCGATGCCGAAGACCTCGCGCGCGATCCGCTCCCCGCTGTCGTAGCTCCCGCCGCGACTGGCATGGTCCTTGCCGAACGGCTCGACCGAGACCCCGAGCGCCTTCCAGCGCGCCGGCCAGTCGACCCGCCAGGTCAGCTTGCCGCCACCGCCGGCCGGCTGCGCGCTCTCCTCGCCGCACGCGTCGCACCGCGAGCGGATCTCGTTCCGGGCGCGCTCGAACCCGAGCACCCGCCCCTTGTCGATCCGTCCGCACCGCGGGCAGAGCGGGTTCCAGGGGGACCAGCCCTCCTTGACCTCCTCCTTGCCCGTGACCTCCTGCAGGATCCGGGCGATCCGGTCCTGCTGCTCGAGCGCGGTGAAGACGACGTCGTCCATCGCCCCCGAGGCGTAGAGCTGGTGGGCGCGCACGACCTCGCAGTCGACGTGGAGGCGGCCGAGCGCCGCGAGGAAGGGGCGGAGGTAGAAGTCGGCGTAGCTCCCCTCCCCCTCCGGGGCGGGGATCGCGAAGAGCGGCCGCCCCAGCTGCGGGGCGTAGACCGACTCGTCCAGCAGCCGGTGGACCTTGCGCAGCGGGTCGACGTCGTCGACCACGAAGACCAGCCGCGCCGGCGCGCCCCGGTCGCGCAGCGCGCGGGCGGCGGCGTCGCCGGTCAGGATCTCGCGCAGGTGCCCGACGTGAAAGACGCCGGAGGGCGAAATGCCGGTCGCGATGACGGGCTGGCTGGTGCCGCGGGCCAGGACCTCGTCGGCGACGCGGTCGGCCCAGTGGCGCTCCGGGGCGGGGTTTTCGGTCATCGGGACGGTCACCTCGACTCGGGAAAGCGCAGAAGGATAGACCCGATTCCGCCGTCCCACCGGCGCCGCGCTTGATCCCCCGCCGGAGATTTGGTTTCCTAGGGGCCGCGCGAGGGGCGCGCGACCGAGCGAGCCGGGGCGCGGTCCGCCGGATCCGCGGGGAGGCTGTGGCTTGTCCGAGTCGAATGGTGTCGAAGGAGGCCACGCCTTGCTGACCCTGCGCCAGGCTGCCGAGCGGACCGGGATGTCGGCGACCACGCTGCGCCGCTACATCAAGGGCGGGCGGCTGAGGGCCCGGCTGGTGCCGGGCCGCTACGGGCCGGAGTACGGGGTGGAGCTGGACGAGTTGCGCCACGCCGGGCTGTGGGATGGCTCGAGCGATCCTCCCGCCCCGCTGCCGGCGCGATCCGCCGCCGAGCCCGCCGCGTCCTCCGGCTCGGGGCTGGTGGTACCCGCGCCCCCGAGCCCGCCCGCCGCCGCCGCCGAAGGGGTGCCGCAGGCGATCTTCCGCGAGCTGCTGATGAAGCACGAGCAGCTGCTGGTCCAGTACGGGATGCTGCGCGTCAGCGGGCAGCAGATCCACGAGGTCCGGCGCGACGCCGAGCGCAAGGCGTCCGACGCGGCGCGGGCGGCGGACGAGCTGTCGCGGATCCGCGACCGCCACGCCCGGGAGATCGGCCTGCTGAAGGCGCGGCTGCGCCAGGCGGAGCTGCTGCTGGCCGAGCGCGAGGAAGAGATCGGCCGGCTGAGGCAGGAGCTTCAGCGGCAGGAGATGGCGGTCCGCAACGCCAGCCGCGCGGGCGCGATCGACGCCGAGTTCCAGCGGGCGTTCGTCCGCTCCGCCGACCACTAGCCCGCCGGGAGCAGCTAGCGGCTGGCCTCGGCGAAGCGGGTGGCGCGCAGCTCCTCGGGTGCGACGCGGAGCAGTCCTTCGCGGCGCTGGAAGACGACCAGCCGCCACATGCCGAGCATGTTGACCCGGGCCTCGCTCTCGACCTGCAGCGTCGGGATGTCGAGGATCGTCTCGATCGGCAGGTCGAGCCGGAAGCCGACCCGGTGCGTCAGCGGCGAGAGCTGGCGCTCGAACCAGCGCGGCACCGGGTGCCGGCAGGCGAAGTGATTGAGCACGACCACCCGGCCGCCGGGCCGGCAGACCCGGGCCATCTCGGCCACCACACGCCGCGGCTCCGGCACCACGGAGACGACGTACGGCGCGAAGACCGCGTCGAACGCGCCGTCCGGCGAGGCGATGTGGGTCGCATCCATCCGGACCAGCCCGACCGGCCGGTCCGGGCCGAGCCCGGAACGCCGGCCGTTGGCCTCGCGCAGCATCGGGGCGGAGAGATCGATCCCGACCACCCGCACGCCGCGCGGGTACATCGGCAGGGTGAGGCCGGTTCCGACGCCGACCTCGAGGACGCGCTGGCCGGCCCTCAGGTCGAGCGCCTCGAACGCCAGCCGCCGCCCCTCCCGGAAGACCTGGTCGAAGAGCAGGTCGTACACGCCGGCGCACGTGTTGTAGAACCGGGAGACGGCCTTCGTGTTCATCCACCCTCCGGCGCGAACCGCTCCGTTGCGCGGGGGGCCCCGCGCGTCGCGCCCACGGCGTCCTGATGCTAGCACGCGATCGGCTGCGGGACGGTCCTGCCGCCGCGCCCTATAATCGCCCGCTTCCCGGAGACCCGGATGCCCCAGCTGACGGAAGACGCCGTACGACAGGCCCTTGCGCGGGTCCCTTACCCGGGGTTCTCGCGCGACATCGTGTCCTTCGGCATGGTCCGGTCGGTCGCGGTGGAGGGAGACCGGGTGCGGGTCGGCCTGCTGCTGACGACGGCCGACCCCGCCGTGGCCGACCAGGTCCGCGAGGCCGTGACGGCCGCCGTGGCGGCCTT
>CAYZDB010000097.1:0-9704 GCA_964476985.1 uncultured Acidobacteriota bacterium
GGCGAAGGCGGGCGGCAGGAACTTGAGCGCCACCGGCTGCCCCAGTCGCAGGTCGTCGGCGCGGTAGACCTCGCCCATCCCGCCGCCGCCGAGGCGGCCCGCGATCCGGTAGCGGCCGGCCAGCACCTGCCCCGGCACGAACAGGTCCTGCCCGGGCGCGCTGCTGCCGCCGGAGGAGAGCGACACGGGCGGCACGGAGGGGGCGCGCAGCCGGGTCTCGGCCGCGTCGTCGATGGCGGGCGCGGCGGAGGTGCCCAGGACGATGCCGCAGCGCGGGCAGGTCACCGCGTCGTCGGGCGCGATCGCCGAGCAGGAGGGGCACTCGTTGGGCGGCAGGGGGGCGGGGGTCATGGCGGGGAGCATACGACGGTCCCCGGCGGCGGGCCGGGCGGGGCCGGTCACGACGGGCGGGGCCGCCCGCGGGGGCTATCATGCCGCCTGTCCGTGAAGGGCCGTTCGAGGAGTCCGCGATGACGCGCAAGTGGGTGCTCTGTTCGGTGATCCTGGGCCTCGTCGCGGCCGCTGCCGCCGCGCCGGCGGCCGCCTCCGGCAACGTCCAGTTCCTGCTGGGCCAGCGCACGTTCAACGACGACTGGCGCCCGGTCGACCGGCAGTGGCTGCTGGGCGTGCAGGGGGACTGGGGGGAGGAGGACTGGCCGGTCCACCTGGCCTGGGGCTTCACGGCCTCGGCCGCGCAGGAGGACCCGACCAACTCGCCCGGCTTCCAGTACACGGCGGGCGTCGGCAGCCTGTCGTTCGGGGCGGTCTGGGTGCCGCTGCAGGACAGCGCGTGGCGGCCGTACGTGGGCGCGGGAATGGAGTACTCGTTCGCGTACTACGAGCTGGACATCGACCCGCCGTCGTACGACGACACCGACGGCTCGCTGGGCTACTACCTGAACGGCGGCCTGTTCTGGCGGCTCGGCCCGCAGTTCAACCTGGGTCTGGACGTGCGGCTGGGGCGCGGCGCGTCCTACGACTTCGAGGTGCCGGTGCTGTTCTCGATCGGCGACACGGCGACGCTGTCGGGGAACTACACCCAGTACGCGCTGGTGCTGGGCTTCGGGTGGCCGAGCCGATGAGGGCGGGGCTGGTGGTGGTTGCGGTGGTGGCGGCTGCGGTGGCGGCGGGGGCGGCTGAGGCGTCGGGTGCCGAGGGGTTGTCCGCTGCGGCGCCGGCAGCGCCCGCGACCGCTCCGGTGGAGCAGCTGCTCGCGCGTCAGGCCGCGGCCTGGAACGCGGGCGACCTGGACGGCTTCTGCGCGCTGTACGAGGAGGACGCGGTCTTCGTCACGCCGTCCGGCGTGACCCGCGGCCGCCAGGCCGTGCTGGAGCGCTACCGCGCGCGCTACAAGGACCGCGCGGCGATGGGGACGCTGTCGTTCGAGGTGCTCGACGTGCGCGACCTGAGCGAGACCCGCTCGATCGCGGCGCGCTGGGTGCTGAAGTACGCCGACCGGCCGGAGGCCAGCGGCTACACGCTGCTGGTGATGAAGCGGCACGGGGACGGCTGGCGGATCGTGCAGGACGCGTCGATGTGAGGGAGTCTGCGGCGCCGTGCCGCGCCGTGCCGCACCGTGGGGCCGCTCGTCTCACACGCCGTCGCCCGGGTCCGGCCGCAGCCCGAGAAACACCTCGTGCCCGGTGTCGCTGGTCGAGCTGTGATCGAAGGGAACTGCGAGCGGTACCAGGCCGGCGGCCGCGATCAGGTCCAGCCAGGTGGCCCGGGAGAACAGCCCCATCGTGTGGCGCTCGCTAACGACCTCGACGGCTCCGCTCTCGTCACGAAGCAGGTACGCCATGTCGGTCACGTAGGTGCCGGGATCGGACTCGGGCGCCCATCGCCACTCGAGGTAGCGCAGGGCGCGACCGCCCGCCTCGCTGCCGCCGGTCTCGGTGCCCGGCTTGAAGCTCTCCTGGACGAAGTCCGGCTGGAACAGCGCGACGCCCCCCGGAGCGGTGTGCGCGGCAGCCGTGGCGATCGCGAGCTGGAGGTCGGTGCGTGACGCCATGTAGCTGATCGCGTCGTGCGCCAGGACGCAGTCGAAGACGCGGCCGAGCCGGATCGAGCGCATGTCCCCCTGGACGTGCTCGCACTCGGGGTTGAGGCGCCGGCTCAGCGCGAGCATCGCGGGCGCCAAATCGACGAGCGTGCAGGCGAGCGACGCCTTGAGGTGAGCGACGTTGTGGCCGCCGCCGCTGCCGAGGTCGAGCAGTGTCCGTGGCCGCCGCCGGCCGTGGGTTTCGAAGAGGTGACAGTAGAACGCAGCCTCCTCGGCGTAGTCGCCCACCGGGGTCAGCAGCGGATACCAGTCCGCGAGGTCTCGGTAGAGCCTAAGACCTGGATCCGGATTATCGTCTGCGCGCGCCAACGCCTCACCCCTCCCCCTCGAAGCGCTCCAGTTCCGCCAGCCGTGCTGCCGCCTGGCGCAGCCCGCGTCCCGAGAGCGCGTCCATCATGCGCTGCGCCCCGGCCCCCAGCCCGGGCCGCTCGACGAACCGGCGCGAGAGCGCCTGCCCCAGCGCCAGCACGGCCAACCCGAAGGCCAGGTTCGCCACCAGCCACGGCCGCTCGACGCGGGCCAACGCCGGGATCCCCGTGATTACCTCGACCAGGACCAGCAGGGCGGGGAGCCAGAGGACGACGCCGCCCAGGAGCGCCCACTTGAGAGCGCGGTATTCCGTGAGGCGGATCTGCTCGACCTCGCGCTGGATCGCCGTCACCGGGCGCCCCCAGTCGAGCGCGAGCGTCCGAACCAGGAGGTGCGTCGAGAGCGCGGTCAGGATCACGGCGAAGACGAGCAGCCCGCCGACGAGGATCGCGTACCGCGGCTCCCCGGCGTGCGCCAGCAGGACCGGCACGGCGGCGCCGATCGCGGCGACGCCCAGCGCCACCTCGAGGACACGCCAGATCATCCAGGGGACGAGGGCCAGGCGCGGCCGGCGCAGCAGCGACTCACGCATCAGTCGCTGCTGGATCGCCAGGCTCCGCTCCAGCGTCGCGGTGTGGGCGGCCCACGCGCCCTTCAGGTCATCGAGTTCCATCGGTGCTCTCCTTGGGGGTAGGGCGCGCGTGCCGCTCGAACGCGGCGCGCAGCCGGGCCTTGATGCGGTGCAGCTTCGTGCCCACGTTGGAAGCCGAGATCCCCAGCACCTCGGCGATTGCGGCGTGGTCGTTGCCGTCGAGGTAGAGCAGGACGAGCGCGCGGTCGAGCGGCTCGAGCTCGCGGACGCAGCGCAGCAGCAGGCGCACGTCCTCGCCGGCTTCGGCCTCCGGCGCGGCAATCGCCTGCTCGTCGAGGGGCACGCCGCGCCCTGGGAGCCGGCGTTCCCTGCGGTGGTGCGAGATCGCGACGTTGACCGCGATCCGGTAGAGCCAGGTCGACTCCTTGCAGCGCCCGTCGTAGCGGTGGCGCGAGCGCCAGGCCTGCAGCGCGATCTCCTGCACGACGTCCTCGCGGGCCGCGGCGTCCCGGCAGTAGACCGAGGCGACCCGCCGGATCAGGCCGGCGTGGCGGTCGAGCAGGTCGGCGAAGGTCTCGTCGGTCATCGTCCCCATGATTCGCCGGGAGGGGGCCGGGCGTCACAGGGGGAGGCGGATTTTCCGGAGGAGGGGGGCTAACCGGCGGGTTTTCGCGGATCCCGGCGGCGATTCAGGGCTCCGGTCCCCTCTCCACGGCGCCCCGGCAGCGGCCGGATCGACCGCAGGATCCAAGGCAGCAGGCGCGCGCGAGCGGACTCGCCGGATTCGAGCAGCCCGATCTGGAACTAGCGCGACGCCACGATCACGAGCAGACCGACCACCGCGAACAGCAGCGCCAGGCTGATCGGGACCACGAAGTGCGCATAGAGCGGGCCCGGCTTGCCGCCGCTCTCACGGGTCATCCTCTGGTAACGGTGGACGTACCACGGCATGTAGAGCCGGAGCAGGAACCAGTTCACCTTCACGCCGTGATGGGAGAGCCAGCCCGCCATCGCGACGGCGGCCGCGGTGGCCCACAGCGCGCTCGCCGCCGCCAGGAAGACCAGGACGTACGCCACGCTCTTCATGGCGCCTCCTTTCAGACGACTTCGAGTTCCTCGAGCTCCTCGCCCTGGAAGAAGGAAAGCCCGAGGAGGACGCTCCAGGCCGCCAGCAGGACCATCCCCACGAGGGCCGGCACGACCAGCAGGAAGCAGATCGACCCCGCGAGGTAGACGTAGGCCAGCGGCTTCTTGTAGCCGTTGAGGTTGCCGTTGATCTTGAGGAGCCGCGTCGCGAAGACGATCCCGATCACGCCGTTCAGGACGCCGAGCACCGCCATCGTGGCAAACCCGACGAGGGCGCTCCCCAGCTTCCCGTCGGCGGCGAGGCGCTGCGCGTACGAGGCCGCGGCGACGAGCAATCCGGCCCCGATCACGATCCAGATCAGGTGGTCGATCGCGTGGAAGCCGTAGCGCTCGCGCAGCAGGTCCCGGAACTTCACGAGCGCGTAGATCCCCAGGATCCAGGCCAGGGCGTCCACCGCGATCACGAGGACGGTCTGCTGCAGGCTCCACAGGGTGGGGCCGAACCGCTCCGGGCGCCCGGTGATCTGCGACAGGTCGAAGACGAAGGAGAGCCCGAGCACGGCGAGTGTGCCGGCGGCGCTCAGGATGGCAGCCCACCCGGCAGCCGCGTAGCGATTGGTGCTCATACGTCCTCCGGGGCGAACTCGAGAAGATCGCCCGGCTGACATTCGAGCTCGCGGCAGAGCGCGTCGAGCGTGGAGAACCGGATTGCCTTGACCTTCCCCGTCTTGAGCAGCGACAGGTTGGTCATCGAGATCCCCACGCGCTCGGAGAGCTCCGTCAGGCGCATCTTGCGCCGCGCGAGCATCAGGTCGAGCCGGACTTGGATCGCCACGGAGAGAAGGATACGACGGAGATTATGATAGTCAAGCAATATTTTACGATACTCGTAAAGTTCTCATGCGACTCGGGTTCCAAGTCCCGGTCCGCCCGGCAGCCACCTGACCGGCCGGTAACTGGCGCCTCCGGTCGCGCTCCCTACAATCCCGCGCATGGCCCGCCCCGCGCTGCTTCTCGTCGCCTGCGCCTCGATCTGGGTGCTCGCCGCCCTGTTCGCCGTCACCGGCTGCGGCGGCGTCCCGACCTCCACTGCGGACGCCGCCCCGGCGGCGGCCGGCGACGCCGCGCCGGCGGCCAAGGTCCCGGTCGTCATTCACGGAGAGAAGACGGTGGTCGACAAGGTGGTCTGCAGCGACGCCGAATGGCGCACGAAGCTGAGCCCCGAGCAGTACCAGGTGCTGCGCGAGAAGGGGACCGAGCGCGCGTTCACCGGGAAGTACTGGGACACGAAGGAGAAGGGGACCTACGTCTGCGCGGCCTGCCGGCTGCCGCTCTTCTCGTCCGAGACCAAGTTCGACTCCGGCACCGGCTGGCCCAGCTTCTGGGCGCCGATCGCGCCCGAGAACGTCGCGACCGAGAGCGACCGCACCTACATGATGCTGCGCACCGAGGTGCTCTGCGCGCGCTGCGGCGGGCACCTCGGGCACGTCTTCGACGACGGGCCGGAACCGACCGGGCTGCGCTACTGCCTCAACTCGGCGGCGATCGAGCTGGAGAAGCGGTAGGGGCCGGCGACGGCGCGGCGGCGCGTCCCGTAGAATCGCGGCGCGATGATCCCCTGGCAGGAACTCGAACGCGCTCCCGTCCCGGGCGGCGGTGAATTGACGCTGCTGCGGCGCGGCGACGAGTACTCGATCCGCGCCGGCACCCAGGAGCTGATGAACAGCCGGATGCACGGCTCGGAGGAGGCGCTGGCCGCGCGCGGCTGCGCCGGGCTCGAGCGCGTCCCCGGCGCGCGCGTGCTGGTCGGCGGCCTGGGGATGGGGTTCACGCTGCGAGCCTGCCTCGACCGCCTGGGACCGGACGCGCGCGTCGACGTCGCCGAGCTGGTGCCGGCCGTCGTGCGCTGGAACCGCGGACCGCTGGCGCCGCTCGCCGGGCGCCCGCTGGGCGATCCGCGCGTCCGGCTCCACGAAGGCGACGTCGGCGCTCTGATCCGCGGCGCGCGGGCGGCCTTCGGCGCGATCCTGCTCGACGTCGACAACGGGCCGGCCGGTCTGACCGCGGAATCCAACGCGCGGCTCTACGGCCCGGGCGGCCTGGGCGAGGCGGCGCGCGCGCTGGCGCCGGGCGGGGTTTACGCGCTCTGGTCGCCCGCGGATGACCGGCGCTTCACCGAGCGGCTGCAGCGCGCCGGGTTCGCGGTGAGGACGGAGCGGGTGCCGGCGCGGCCAGGAGGCGGCGGGCGGCACGTGCTGTGGATCGCGCGGAGGTGACGGGAGAAGCCCCGTCGTCCTGCGGGCCGGCACGGAGGCCGGCCCCTCCGCGTCGCGCCACGGAGCGGGGGTCAGCGGTAGGCGGCCGCGGGGAGCCCGACGAAGTGGAAGAGGTTGGCGGGCGCGGTCTCGCCCAGCCCCAGTTCGCGCAGCGGCAGCTCCGCCAGCCCGACCGAGGTCGCGTAGGCGACCGGCGCTCCCGCCGGGGCGCGCTGCTCGGCGGCCTGCGTCACGCGCGCCAGCGTCAGCAGGCCGAGCGGCACGGAGAAGCGCCCGCACCAGGTCAGGCGATAGGTGTCGGGCGCAGCGGGGTCGACGAACGACGCGTACAGTGCGCGCACGCCGTCGGCGGTGACCGGCCCGGCGAGCGGGCCGACCAGGAGCGCCTCGTCCGCAGCCACCGCCCTTGAATACGCCTCGATCCCGCCGTCGCCGTAGGGCGCGTACTTGAAGTCGGTTCCATAGTGCACGCCGTCGGTCGAGATCACGATCGCCAGGTCGCGTCCCAGCCGCCAGCCGCGCCTTGCCATCGCCGCCGCGATCGCGTCTCCCAGCCGCGAGGCCAGCGTCTCCATCCGCGCGAAGTCCATCGCCGGCACGATCACCGGCACGATCTCGACCGCGGGCTGCGCGTGCTTCAGCCAGTAGGCGATCGCCTCCAGCGAGTGCTCGCTGTCGTGCATCGCAGCGCTTCGCACCGCGTCGCCGGCCGGGAGCGCGGCCAGGATCTCCTCGCGCAGCGGCGAGATCGCGATCGGGCCGTCGGGCGCGCGCCACGCCGGGTAGGTGTCGAAGACCAGCGCGTCCCGCGCGCCGAACTTCCGGTAGCGGTGGAAGACGCCGACCAGCACGACCGTCTTCGCCGTGACCAGGGGGATCGCCTGCCGCAGCACCCGGCCGGAGTAGAGGTAGTCGTCGTGCGGCGCGATCAGGCCCGCGACGCCCGGGGCGCCGGCCGGGCCGAACAGGTGCGGCGCGGGAGGCGCGGCGGCGAGGTCCCAGACCCCCTTCATCTGCTCGGCGGTCGAGGCGAAGCCGATCGCGTCCTGCTGGCCGCGCAGCGCGTCGGTGGAGGGGATCCCCATCGCGCGGCGGACCTCGCCGGCGGAGGGAGCCGAGGCACCGGCCGCCGGGGCCGGCGCGGAGACGGCCTGCGCGCGCGCGACGGGAGGCAGGAGCGCGGCGGCGGCGAGGGCCGCGACGGCGGCGGCGAAGGGACGGACCCGCGGGAATCGGCGCATCGGAACCCTCCCGTTCAGCGCGTCTCGCGCACCTTCAGGGTCACGCGCTCCGGCTCGACCGCGATCACGGTGAAGGCCGCCGGGTGCTTGACCGACTGGACCGGGATCTCGAACGAGCGCCGGCCCAGCTGCACCAGGAAGGCGTCGACGTTCACGCGCAGCCGGTTGGGCTGCAGGAAGACCAGGTCGCGGCGCAGGCCGGCCACGGTGACGCGGACCTCGCGCGGCTCGTGGTCGAGCAGCTCGTAGCCCGGCGGGAGGTTCTCGACCTGCACCGGCACGGCGAAGGTCGCCTCGGACGTCTCCGAGCCCGGGACCACCAGCAGCCACAGCACGAAAGCCGCCGCCAGCGCGAGCAGGATCTCGCGGCCGCGCTGCCGCAGCAGGCCGGGCAGGCCGCGGCGCGGCGCCTCGATCGCGCTGGCCCGTCCCGCGAAGCGGCGCAGGATCGACTCGAGAAGGCCCCGGCTGTGGATCTCGGCCAGCCGCCCGTCGAACGCGACCGAAACCTGGCCGCGCTCCTCCGAGACGATGATCGCCAGCGCGTCGGTCCGCTCGGCCAGCCCCAGCGCGGCGGCGTGCCGCGTGCCGCGGCGCGCCAGCTGGTCGAAGTCCTGCGACAGCGGCAGGTGCGCGCCGAACAGCTTGGCGCGGTTTCCCTCGATCACGACCGCGCCGTCGTGGGTAGCCGAGCGCGGCTCGAAGAGCGACTGGATCAGGTCGTCGGAGAGCAGCGCGTCGAGCGGCGTGCCCCCTTCGAGGTGGCGCTCCAGCGGCTCCTCGCCCGGCAGCACGAGCAGCAGCCCGCAGCGCGCGCGGGCCAGCTCGAAGACCGAGCGCGCGATCACCGCGATCGTGTCGTCGCCGGGCACGGCGCGCTCGCGGCGCAGGCCGAGCGTGGCGATCCGCTCGAAGACGCGGCGGATGTCCTCCTGGAACACGACCACGATGATCACGACGAACAGCGCGATGAACCCCTGCAGCACCCACGCCGTCAGCGGCAGGCGCAGCAGGCGGGCCAGCAGGTAGACCCCGCTGACGATCGTCAGGCCGGCCAGCGCCAGGCGGCTCTTCGCCCCCTTCAGCCCGACGATCACGAAGTAGGCCAGGACGGCGACCAGGCCGATGTCGATCAGCTTCTTGATCGGGGCGTCAAGGCCGGGGATCGCCATCGCGGGGAGCGCCGGGGCCGGTCAGTACGGCGCGGGGGCGTCGACCTCGGACATCAGGGCCAGCGTGTTCCCCTCGGGGTCGCGGAAGAACGCCATGTACAGGTCGCGCTCGCCCAGCCGCGCGATGCAGTGCGGCGGGCGCAGGAAGGTCACGCCCCGGGCGACCAGCGCGGCGTGGGAGGCCTCGATGTCGCGCACGGTGAGGTAGAGCACCGAGCCGGGGTGGTCGAACTCGGTGCCGGTCGGGACGGACAGCATCAGCCGGGTCGCACCGCACTGGAAGAAGGCCATCCCCGGCGTGTCCAGCACCAGCGGCAACTCGAGCGCGTCGCGGTAGAAGGCCACGGCGCGCGGGAGCTGCTTGACGTTGACGGAGACCTGCCCCAGCGCCTCGATCCCGACCGCTGCCCGCTCCTCGCCCACGCCGCACCTCCTGCCGGCCGTCAGTCTAGCCGCTTCCGGAAGCGGAGCGAAGCCAGCGTCACGATCCCCAGCGCAAAGCCGCAGAGGATCAGCCCCTCCGGCCAGAGCACGTCGAGGCCGGAGCCCTTGAGGAAGACCCCGCGGATCACCGGGACGTAGTAGCGCAGCGGGATCGCCCAGGTGATCGCCTGGATCGCGCGCGGCATGTTCTCGATCGGGAACATCAGGCCCGAGAGGTAGATGAACGGGATCATCAGCAGGAACATCGAGGACAGCATCGCCTGCTGCTGGTTGCTGACGACGGTCGAGACGAAGAGCCCCAGGCCCAGCAGCGTGACCAGCATCGGCAGCGAGAGCAGGACCAGCACCCCCAGCGAGCCGCGCAGCGGGACGCCGAAGAAGAAGACCGTGATCGCGGTCACGATCAGCAGGTCGAGCAGCCCGATCGCCGCGAACGGCGCCAGCTTGCCGACGATCAGCTGCCAGGAGCGGATCGGCGTGACGATCAGCTGCTCGAGCGTGCCGATCTCCTTCTCGCGGACG
>CAYZDB010000098.1:0-7013 GCA_964476985.1 uncultured Acidobacteriota bacterium
GGGCGCACGACGCCGGCCGCGCTGGGCGCGGCGCTCGCGGCGCGCGGCCTGGCCGTCGAGACCTTCGCCTGGGCCCCGCACCACCTGCGCGTCGCGGCCGGCGCGGCGCCGCTCCCCGGGGCCGGCACGCTTCCGGAAGTCGTCTTCGGCTACGCCCTCCCGCAGGGTGCGTCCAGCGCGACCGCGGCCCAGGCGCTGGCGCCGCGCGCCGGCGAACTGGTCGCCGACCTGTGCGCGGCGCCCGGCGGGAAGACCGCGCTGCTCTCCTTCCTGGCCGGCGACCGGGCGCGGATCGTCGCGGGCGACCCGTCGGCCGACCGCTGCGGCCTGCTGGTCACGAACCTGGCGCGGATGGCCCTGACGGGGCCGATGGTCGTGCAGCAGGACGCGGCGGCGCTGCCGCCGGTCGCGCTCTTCGACGCGATCCTGCTCGACGCGCCGTGCACCGGCGAGGGGACCTTCCGGCTCGCATCACCGCGCTACGAGCCGCGCGGCGAGGCCGGGCTGGGCCCGGCGCGCGCGCTGCAGCGCCGCCTGCTGCGCCGCGCGCTGGAGCGGCTGGCGCCGGGCGGGCGGCTGGTCTACGCGACCTGCTCGTACGCCCCCGAGGAGAACGAGCAGGTCCTGGCCGACGCGCTCGGCGAACACGGCGACGTCGCGCTGGTGCCGCTGCCGGACGGGACGCCGGGGCTGCCGGGGCTGACCGCGTGGAACGGGCTGCACTTCCCCGCCGAGCTGACGCTCGCGCGGCGGCTGTTCCCGCACCATACCGGCTCGTGGGGCTTCTTCCTGGCGCTGCTGGAAAAGCGCACAGGCGCCGCGGCCGGCGCCGGAGCCGCAGTCGCCGCAGCCGGGTCCGCCGCAGCCGGGTCCGCCGCGGCCGGGTCCGCCTCCTCCCCGCCCGCCGACGACCCCGAGGCCCGCGCCGAGCTGGCCGCCGTCCTCGCCGACCGCTTCGGCGTCGACACGGACGCCGCGCTGGCCGACCAGCTCGTCACCGCGCGCGGCCGCGACCTGTGGCTCTTGGCGCGCCCCGCCGCGCCGGGCGACCGCGACGTCGACCTCGCCGCGCTGAAGGTCGTCGCGCCGGGGATGCGCGCGCTGCACCGCACCAACACCGGCCCGCGCGCGACCAACAGCCTGCTGCGCTGGCTGGGCCCGCGGATCGCGCGGCGCGTCGTCGAGCTGGACGCGGAGACGGCGCGGCGGCTGCTGACGGACGGCCCGCTCCCCTGCCCCGACCCGGCGCTGCGCGGCGGCGTCGCGGTGCGTGTCGACGGCGTCGTCGTCGGCGCCGGTCACGTCAGGGAGGGGTTGCTCCAGTTCGAGATCCCGGCCGCCTGGCGCTGAATTCGGACCACGCCGCTTTCGCCGCGATCCCGCCGAACTGCGCCGCGGCGCGCAGCCGTCCCTTCCGCGCCGCGGCGCGCTGGAAGGCCCACGCCGGCACCGACGCCGGGGGCGTCGTGCGCTCGGCCTCCGGCCGCGCCGCCAGTCGCAGCGCGCCCCCCGCGCAGGTCACGACGCAGACCCCGCAGCCGATGCAGCGTTCGTCCGTCACCGCCACCGCGTCGTCGCGCTCGACGATCGCGCCGGTCGGGCAGCGCTCGACGCAGTTCCCGCAGGCGAGGCACTCGCCCGCCTCGACCTGGGCCACCCAGTTGCTGCGGATCAGGAAGTTCGGGGCCTCGAACTCCGTGATCCCGCGCAGGAACCCGCAGCAGCAGGAGCAGCAGTTGCAGATGAACATCGGCTGGGTCCGCACGTTGTAGGTGCAGTGGACCAGCCCCTCCTGCTCGAAGCGGTCGAGCAGCGCCAGCGCCTCCTCGCGCTCGATCCGCCGGCCCCACGAGGGGAAGTCCTGCAGCCCCTCGGGGTCGGGCGAGATCGCCAGGCACGTCTCCGCGGTGTGGCTGCAGGGCGACCCCAGCGCCGCCTTCTCCTTGCGGCAAAGACAGGGCATCACGCGGAACGAGCCGCCGTCGTCCAGGATCGCGCGCACGCTCTCGTAGCGCAGCACCGCGGGCGGGGCGTCGATCCGCACGCCGACCGGCACGACCCGCGCCATCCCCGGGCGGGGACCGCCCAGGGTCTTCATCAGCGCCGGGAAGTACTCCTCGACCAGCTCGGCCAGCGCGCGATCCATCCGCGGCAGCTGGAACTCGTAGATCCCGACGACGAACGGCACCAGCGCGTAGCGCGAGCCCCCCGGGCGCGGGACGGCCAGCACCTGCCCCTTCGCCGCCATCGCCTCGAGCTGGCCCCGCAGCGCCTCGACCGGCCGGCCGGTGCGCCGCGCGATCGCCTCGACCCGCTGCGGCACCGGCAGCATCGCCGCCGCCAGCGCGGCCTCGTCGGGCTCGAAGAGGTGTTCGAGGATCCGCAGCTCGACCCCGCTCTCGGTCGCCGGAAAGCCGTGCGGGAGCGCGTCGAGCGCGGCCGCCAGGCGCCGATACGCCTCGTCCATGGCCGCCTCCGGGCCCACGGTACACCCGGGGCCGGAGCGTGGGGTGGAGTGGCGCCCCCGGTCGGGTTAGCCTTCCCCCTCCGCGGAGACCCCCCGACCGTGTTCTCGCGCCCCCACGCCCTGTTCGCGGCCTTCGCGCTGGCCTCCGCCGTCGCCGGCGCCGGCTGCGGCGCCGCCACCCCCGAGCCGCCGCCGAAGCCCGCGGCCGCCCCGCTGCCCGCCCGCTTCACCGAGGCCGCGGCCCGGATCATCGAGGCCGCGCGCGCCGACGAGGCCTCCTACCGGCGGCTGCAGGAGCTGTGCGACCGCGTCGGTCCCCGCTCGGCGGGCACGCCCGGGTACGACCGGGCCGTCGCCTGGTCGCTCGAGCAGTTCAAGGCGATCGGCCTCGCCAACCCGCGCGCCGAGAACGTCCCGATCAATCGCTGGGAGCGCGGGCGCGAGTCGCTGACGCTGCTCACGCCGGGCGGGCCGCGCGCGATCCCGATGCTGGGGCTCGGGAAGAGCATCGGGACGCCGGCCGAGGGGATCACGGGCGAGGTCCTGGTCGTTCGCGACTTCGACGAACTGGAACGGGTCAAGGACAAGGTCCGGGGAAAGATCGTCCTCTACAACTTCCCGATGCGGCAGCGGACCGAGAGCTTCGGCGGCTACGGCGAGGCGGTCGCCTACCGCACCGGCGGCGCGGCGCGCGCGGCCGAGCACGGCGCGATCGCGGCGCTGGTCCGCTCGGTCACGACGCGCAGCATGCGCACGCCGCACACCGGGATGATGAGCTACAAGGACGGCGTCCCGCAGATCCCCGCCGCCGCGATCCCGATCGAGGACGCGCTGTCCTTCCAGCGGATGCAGGACCGCGGCGACCGGATCACGGTGCGGCTCTTCATGGAGGCGAAGAACCTCCCGGAGGGCCCCAGCCCGAACGTGATCGCCGAGCTGCCCGGGCGCGAGAAGCCGGAAGAGATCGTGCTGATCGGCGCGCACCTCGACTCGTGGGACGTCGGCTGCGGCGCGCACGACGACGGGGCCGGCGTGACGATGACGATCGACGCCGCGCGCCTGCTGAAGCAGCTGGGGCTGACGCCGCGGCGCACCGTGCGCGTCGTGCTCTTCACTAACGAGGAGCGAGGCGTCGACGGCGGCCGCGGCTACGCCGAGCTGCACCGGGCCGAGGCGTCGCAGCACTTCGCCGCCTTCGAGACCGACAGCGGCGGGTTCCGGCCGACGCGGATCGGGATCGGCGGGACCGACGAGGCGGTGGCGCTGGTGCAGCGCTACGCCCCGCTGTTCGAGCGGCTGGGGCCGGTCGAGCTGGGCAAGGGGGGCGGCGGCGCCGACATCTCGTTCCTGGGAAAGGACGGCGTCCCGCTGCTGGGCCTGGGGACCGAGAGCGAGCACTACTTCGACTACCACCACAGCGACGCCGACATGGTCGAGGCGGTCGACCCGACCGACTACCGCGAGTCGCTGGCCGCCTTCGCGCTGATGACCTACGTGCTGGGCGAGATGGACGAGACGCTGCCGCGCACGCCGCCGCCGCCACCGCCCGCGCCGGCGCCGGCCGCGCCGCCACCGGCGCCGGGGTCCGGCAAGTGAAGCGCCTGCTGCAGCTCGCGGCGCTGGCCGGCGCGCTGGCCTGCTCGTCCGGCGACCGGCCCGCCGGACCGCGCGCCGTCTCGGCCGACCAGCCGCTGCGGATCGCGGTCACGATCCGCCCGCTCGAGCTGATCGTGCGCGAGCTGGTCGATCCGGCCGACGCGGCGCTGGTGACGGTCGACACGCTGATCCCGGCCGAGGCGACGCCCCACGGCTTCGACCCGCCGCCGGCACAGGTCGCCGCGCTGGAGAAGGCCGACCTGGTCGTCTCGATCGGCTACGGCCTCGACACCTGGGCCGAGAAGGTCCGCGGCGCCCGCCCGCTGATCGTCTTCGCCGCGCTCGAGCCGGGAGCCGAGGCGGCCGACGCACCCTCGCACGGCATGCCGCCGCACGCCCACCCGACGCACCACCCGTCCGCCGACCCGCACCTGTGGCTCGACCCGTCGCTGGTCGCACCGCTGGCCGAGGCGGTGACGGCCGCGCTGAAGGCGCAGCTCGCGCCCGGCGCGGGCAGCGACGCGCTGGCGGCGCGGCTCGACGCACGGCTCGCGCGCTTCCTGCAGGCCGTCGCCGAGACCGACACGATGACGCGCGCGGCCCTCACCCCCTTCCAGGGACGCGGGATCGTCACCTTCCACGACTCGCTGCACCGCTACGCCGACCGCTACGGGCTGGTGATCGCGGCGGTGTTGAAGCCGATCGAGGGGGTCGAGCCGGCCCCGGCCGACCTCAAGCAGACGATCGACGAGGTCAAGCACCACGGGGTCCAGACCCTCTTCGTCGAGCCCGAGTACCCGACCACCGCGGCCGAGCGCGTGGCCGAGCAGTCGGGCGTGCGTCTGCTCTCGATCGACACGCTGGGGATGAACGCCCGGAGCTGGCAGCAGATGATGGAGGTCCTGGCGAAGACGCTGGCCGAGGGGCTCGGTGAGCAGCCCTGACGGCGCGCGGCTCGCGGCGCTCCCCGCTGCGAAGCCGGCCGTCGCCCTGGCGGGCGCCAGCTACACCTACCCGCGCGGCCAGGTCGCGCTGGAGGAGGTCGACCTCGACGTCCCGGCCGGCACGCGGCTGGGGATCTTCGGCCCCAACGGCGGCGGCAAGTCGACGCTGCTGCGGCTGGTGCTGGGGCTCCTGGCGCCGCAGGAGGGGCGGGTCGAGGTCTTCGGCCGCCCGCCGCACGACGCGGTGCGCGACGGGCTGGTCGGCTACGTCGCGCAGCGCCAGTCGGCCGAGCTGCGCGCGCCGCTCTCGGTGCGCCAGGTCGTCGCGATGACCGCCGCGCACGGCGTCCCCGCCTGGGCCCCGCTGCCGCGCGCGGCCGCCGAGCGGGTCGAGCGCGTGATGGAGCTGGCCGGCGTCGCCGACCTGGCGGAGCGGCCGATCGGCGCGCTCTCCGGCGGCCAGCAGCAGCGGGTCTTCATCGCCCGCGCGCTGGCCGGCGCGCCGCGCCTGCTGCTGCTCGACGAGCCGACGGTCGGCGTCGACCGCGCCGGCCGCGAGCGCTTCACGGGCCTGCTCGCCGCGGCCCACGCCGAGCTGGGGGTGACGCTGCTGCTGGTCACCCACAACCTCCAGCTGATCGGCGCGACCTGCGACCGGATCGCCGTGCTGGCCCGCACGCTGCACTACCACGACACGCCGGGCGGCCTGACGCCGGAGGTCCTGACCGAGGTCTTCCGCCACGACATCGCCCACGACTGGAGCGAGGACACGGGGGGCGACGGGTGATCGCGGCGCTCAAGACGCTGGAGTACCTCTCGCTCGACTTCGCGCGGCAGGGGCTGGTCACCGCGCTGGCGGTGGCGACCGCCTCGGCCGCGCTCTCCTACTTCGTCGTGATCCGCCGGCTGTCGTTCGTGGCGCAGGGGGTCAGCCACGCCGCGTTCGGGGGCCTGGGGATCGCGGCGATCCTGGGGCTCTCGGCGCTGGCCGGGGACGCGGTCGTCTTCGCCTTCTGCGTCGCCTCGGCGCTGGCGATCGGCGTGCTCTCGGCCTCGCGCACGACGCGCGAGGACGCGGCGATCGGGATCGTGCTGGTGGCGGCGATGGCGGCCGGGATCCTGCTGCTCTCGCTGCGCCAGAGCCTGCTGCGCTTCGACTGGTACCGCGCGTGGCTGGGGCCGGCGGCGGGGCCGGTCTCGTGGGAAGCGGTGCTGTTCGGGTCGATCCAGACCGCGGGGCCGGCGGGCGTCGCGGCCTCGGTCGCGGCGGCGGCGGTCGTGGTCGGGCTGCTGGCCTGGAACCGCCGCGCGCTGGTCTTCGCGACCTTCGACGAGCCGGCGGCCGAGGCCGCGGGGATCCCGACCGCGCGGATGCGCGCGCTGCTGATGGTCCTGCTGGCGCTGGTGATCGTGGTCGGGATGCGGCTGGTCGGCGTGGTGCTGATCTCGGCGCTGCTGGTCCTGCCGGGCGCGACCGCGCTGCACCTGACGCGCCGCCTGGTCCCCGCGTTCGTCCTGTCGTGGGTCGCCGCGGTGACCGGGGTCCTGGGCGGCCTCGTCTTCTCGTTCGAGTTCGACGCGCTGCGGCTGCCGTCGGGGCCGTGCATCGTGCTGGTGCTGGTGCTGCTCTTCGCGCTCGCCGCGCTGGCCTCCCGGACCCGCCGTCAGGCGTAGACGAACGTCACCTCGACCGCGGTGTCGGGCCCGAGCGAGGCCTTGACCGGGCAGCCCAGCGCCGCCGCTTCCAGGATCGGCCGCGCCCTCTCGGGCACGCCGGGTGGCAGCGTGATCGTCACGGTCAGCCGCGCGATGTGACGCCGCGGCACCGCCGACATCTCCTTCACCACTTCGGCCCGCGTTCCTTCGATCGCCCAGCCGCGCGCGCGGGCCGCGATCCCCAT
Organism: uncultured Acidobacteriota bacterium; assembly: GCA_964476985.1. GTDB lineage: Bacteria > Acidobacteriota > Polarisedimenticolia > J045 > J045 > JALOKP01. The sequence continues at coordinate 6,909 of CAYZDB010000098.1, forward strand.
GATGGTCATCATGCAGGTGACCATCGAGGTCCCGACCAGGTCGGTCGGCGAGAAGTGTCGCCCCTGGCCCTGGTTGTCGGTCGGCGCGTCGGTGAGCATCGCGTC
>CAYZDB010000098.1:7113-9696 GCA_964476985.1 uncultured Acidobacteriota bacterium
AGAAGTGTCGCCCCTGGCCCTGGTTGTCGGTCGGCGCGTCGGTGAGCATCGCGTCCCCCGACGGGCCGTGGACCGCGCGGCAGATCAGATCGCCTTCGTAGACCGCCTCGACCCGGACGCCCATGAATCCCTCCGAATGCTAATCACTTCCGGCGTAGGTGTTAGTTCGCCGACGCACTTCCGCGGTTTTGTGACGGCGCCCCTTTCGCTTTGGGGCACTCGGGCGCACGCTCGGGGCGCCCGGTTACCCGAAGCGGAGGCCATCATGTCCCAAGTCCCGCCCTGCCGCGCCCGGCGCTCCTCCGGACCGGTCCTTCCCGTGCTGCTCCCGATCCTGCTGCTCGCCGCGCTGCTCGGCCCGCTGCCCGGCCTCGCCGGCCCGGGCGGCACCGGCTACACCCTCGTCGGCTGGAACGACCTGGGGATGCACTGCATGGACGCCGACTACTCCGTCTTCTCGATCCTGCCGCCCTTCAACACGATCCACGCGCAGCTGATCGACGCGCGGGGGAACCTCGTCGTCAGCCCGGGCACGATCACCGTGACCTACCAGGCGGTGGCCGACCCGCAGGGCTCGTTCAACTCGACCTCGAAGGACAAGACGAACTACTGGCCGTTCGCGAAGGCGCTCTACGGCGCCGACGTCGCGGTCGACCAGGGGCTGGCCGGCTTCGCGATGCCGGGCCTGGCCAACGCCCCGCAGACGATGCGCTTCGACGGGGCGCAGGGCTGGTTCACGGCCGAGGGGATCCCGATCACGCCGACCGACGACGCCGGCCACCGGAACGCCTACCCGATGATGCGGCTCACCGCGCGCGACGGATCGGGCGCGGTGCTGGCGACGACCGACATCGTGCTGCCGGTTTCCGACGAGATGGACTGCCGGATCTGCCACGGCTCGAACACCGTCGTCGACGCGCGGCCGTCGGGCGGCTGGGCCAACCACGCCGACCCGCAGCTCGACTACCGGCTGAACATCCTGCTGCTGCACGACGACCGGCGCGACAACCGCACCAAGTACGAGCAGACGCTGGCGGCGGCGGGCTACAGCCCGCGCGGGCTCTACGCCACCGCGCACGACGACGGCCGGCCGATCCTCTGCGCGGCCTGCCACGCCTCGAACGCGCTGCCCGGCACCGGGCAGCCGGGGATGCGCCAGCTGACGCACTCCGTCCACTCGGTCCACGACAACGTGATCGACCCGGTGACGGGGCTGACGCTGGGCCAGAGCGCCAACCGCTCGGCCTGCTACCGCTGCCACCCCGGCTCCGAGACCCGCTGCCTGCGCGGCGCGATGGGCGCCGCCGTCGCCGCCGACGGCACGATGGCGATGCAGTGCCAGAGCTGCCACGGGACGATGAGCGAGGTCGGTTCGATCGGCCGCACCGGCTGGCTCGATCAGCCCTCCTGCCAGAACTGCCACACCGGCGACGCGGTGACGAACAGCGGGCAGATCCGCTACGCGACGGCGTTCGAGCCGGGGGGCGCGCGGCGCGAGCCGGCCAGCCCCCGCTTCGCGACGCAGAACGACGTCCCGGCCGCCGGCTTCGACCTCTACCGCTTCTCGTTCGGGCACGGCGGGCTGGCCTGCGAGGCCTGCCACGGCTCGACCCACGCCGAGGTCCCGGCCGCGCACGGCAACGACAACGTGCAGAACGTCCGGCTGCAGGGCAACGCCGGCGTCCTCTCCGACTGCCGGACCTGCCACAACCGCAACCCGGACACGGTCACGGGCGGCCCCCACGGGATGCACCCGGTCGGCGCGGCGTGGGTCGAGGCGCACGAAGACGCCGCCGAGGACGGCTCCGGCCGCTGCAAGTCCTGCCACGGCGCCGACTACAAGGGCACGGTCCTGTCGGCGGCGCTGGCCGACCGCGAGCTGAACACCGAGTTCGGCAAGCGGACTTACTGGAAGGGGTTCCGCATCGGCTGCTACTCCTGCCACCACGGCCCCGACTCCGAGAGCGGGACGAAGAACCGCGCGCCGGAAGTGACCGACCTCGCGCTGCAGATCGTGCCCGGCACGCCGCGCCTCGTCACGCTCCCCGGCACCGACCGGGACGGCAACCAGGCGCTGACCTTCCGCGTCGTCAGCCAGCCGCAGCACGCGACGGTGGGCGTCAGCGGGAACACCGCGACCATCTTCACCGACGCCTCCTTCGCGGGAACCGACCGCTTCACCTTCGCGGTCTCGGACGGCCTGACCGACTCCAACCTGGGAACCGCGACGTTCGGCGTCACGGTCGCCGGGAACCCGCCGGCCATCACGCGCATCAAGGCCGGGGGCGACTCGTTCAAGCTGACCGTGACCGGGACCGACTTCCACGCCGAGCTCGCGGTGACGATTGCCGGGCAGCGCTGGAGCAACGTCCAGCGCAAGAGCTCGACCAGCGTGCTGGTGAAGGGCGGCAAGTCCCTGAAGGCCCTGTTCCCGAAGAACACCTGGGTGCCCGTGACGATCACCAACCTGGACGACGGGCTGGCGGACACGGTCCTGTTCAACGTGACGACGAAGCAGATCCAGTGAGTCCGCCGCGTCGCTCGGGGCGGGCTACGCCCCGAGCGACGCCACCGCGGCCAGCG
>CAYZDB010000099.1:0-9673 GCA_964476985.1 uncultured Acidobacteriota bacterium
GATCACGTCGTGCTGCGTCGTCTTTTCGATCTCGAGCGCCCGCGCGACGTCGACCTTCGCCTTCTTCCGGATCGCCTCGTAGGCGGCACGGGGGACCTCGCCGCGCTCGACCAGGACCTCGGTCGCGGCCAGCTCGACCCGCAGCCAGAGCTCCATCCGGGCCTCGTCGGTGAACAGGCGCCCCATCTTCTCGCGCGTGTAGCGGGGGATCATCGTGGCCTCCGGCGCATCACAGGCGCACCGCGGCGGCCGGGCGGTCCTGCCGGGCGGTGGTCAGCGACACGTGCGTCCTGCCGGCCTCGGCCAGCGCGGTCTCGACCGTCGCGTGCGCCAGGGCCGGGTCGTTGTTGGTCTCGGACAGGTGCGCCAGCACGAGGTGCCCCGTCTCCTCCCCCACGACCTGCGGCAGGAACTCCGCCGCGTGCTCGTTGGAGAGGTGCCCGGTGCGGGACGCCACGCGCTGCTTGGTGGCCCACGGGTAGGGGCCGCTCATCAGCATCTCCAGGTCGTGGTTGGCCTCGAAGACCAGCGCGTGGCAGCCCGCGAGCCGCGCCGCGACCAGCCGCGTGACGTGCCCCAGGTCGGTCGCGTAGCCGACGCGCATCCCCTCGCTCTCGATCACGAAGCCGACCGGCTCCGCCGCGTCGTGGGGGATCGAGAAGGGGGTCACGTCCAGGGCGCCGACGGTGAAGCGGGTCCCGGTCACGAAGAACTCGCCGGCCGGGATGTCGCGCAGCTGGACCTCGGCCGCCTGCCAGGTCGCAGCGTTGGCGATCACCGGCACGGTGAAGCGCCGGGCCAGCACCGCCACGCCCCGCGTGTGGTCGATGTGCTCGTGGGTCAGCAGGATCGCGTCCAGGTCGCGCGGATCCTGGCCCACCGCCGCGAGCCGCTCGACGATCTGCTTCGCGGACAGGCCGGCGTCGATCAGCACCGCCGTCCTCCCCGCCCGCACCAGCGTGCAGTTGCCGCGCGAGCCGGAAGCGAGGACGACGAGTTCCACCATCAGTGCGTCCCGGTGTGCCCGAAGCCGCCGCCGTCGCGCGCCGTCTCCCCGAGGTCGTCGGCCACCTCGAGTTCGGCGCGCGCGACCGGGCTGACGACGAGCTGGGCGATCCGGTCGCCGCGCGCGACCGCGAACGGCGCGTCGCCCCAGTTGACCAGCAGCACGCCCAATTCTCCGCGGTAATCGCTGTCGATGGTACCGGGGGCGTTGGGCAGCCCGACCCCGGCCCGCAGCGCGAGCCCGCTCCGGGCCCGGACCTGCCCCTCGAAGCCCGGCGGAATCTCGACCACGAGGCCGGTCGGCACGACCGCGCGCCCTCCCGGGGGCAGGACCAGCGGCTCGGTGACCGCCGCCCGCAGGTCCATCCCGGCGGCCCCCGCGGTGGCGTAGGAAGGGAGCGGCAACCCCGCCCCGTGCGGCAGCCGTTTGACCCGCACCCGCACCGCCGGGTTCACGCCGCCAGGTCCTCCTCGCGGAGCCTCAGCCGCGTGGCGCGGCCGACCGCCGCCAGCGCCGGCCTGGCGCCCGCGACGATCCGCTCGGCCAGCGCCCGCACGGCCTCCGGGTCGACCCGGTCCAGCTCGGCCACGATCTCCTCGTTCCCGACCGAGCGGCCCAGCACGATCTCCTCGCGCGCGGCGCGGCTCATCCGGCTGGAGGTCGACTCGAGCGCCAGCAGCAGGTTCCCCTTCAGGTGGTCGCGCGCCACGTCGAGTTCCTCGGGCGCGGGGGCGTGCGCGGCCAGGTCGCGCAGCTCGCCGAGCGCGAGCTGCAGCACCTCGCGCGCGCTGCCGGTCGAGGTGCCGGCGTAGATCGTGAGCAGCCCGGCGCCGCGGTGGGAGTGGACCTGCGACGAAACCGAGTAGGCCAGCCCGCGCTCCTCGCGGATCCGCCGGAACAGCCGCGACGAGATGCTCCCGCCGAGGATCGTGTTGAGCAGGTGCAGCGCGAAGCGGTCGGGGTGTCCTGACGGGAGCGCCGGCAGCCCGGCAAGCAGGTGGAGCTGCTCCATCTCGCGCCGGTGCTCGACCCGCACCCCCGGCTTCCAGCGCGGCGGGCGGCCGTCCGCCGGACGCCGCCCGGCGGGGAGCGCGGCGAAGGCCCCGCGGATCCGCTCCCGGGCCTCCGGCCGCAGGTTGCCGGCGGCCGCGACGAGCATGTTGCCCGGGACGTAGGCCCGGCGGAACCAGTTCTGCACCGTGCGGCGGCTCATCGCGGCCACGGTCTGGGCGGTCCCCTGGATCGGCCGGCCGAGCGGGTGTCCGGGCCAGAACTCCTCGCAGAAGAGGTCGTAGATCCGCTCCTCCGGCGAGTCGAGCACCATCCGGATCTCCTCCAGGATGACCTTGCGCTCGCGTTCCAGCTCCTCGGCGTCGAAGCGCGGGGCCCGCACGATGTCGGCCAGCAGCTCGACCGCCAGCGGGAGGTGGTCGTCCAGCACCCGGGCGTAGAAGCAGGTTTCTTCCTTCGAGGTGAAGGCGTCGACGTTCCCGCCGATCCGGTCGGTCAGGAGGTTGATGTCGCGCGCCGTCCGGGTCTTCGTCCCCTTGAAGACCAGGTGCTCGATGAAGTGGCAGATCCCGGAGAGCGCCTCGGGCTCGTGGCAGCTCCCCATGCGCAGCCAGACCCCGATCGACACCGAACGCACCCCGGGCACGTCCTCGAACAGGAGGGTCAGACCGTCGTCAAGGGTCTCGCGCTCGAGCATGCGGGAAGGTCCCCGGGAAAGGGCGGGGAGTATCGCACGCCGGGGAGAGCGGTCAAGCTCAGCGCCTCGTCCCGCCGCCGGAAGTGCCGCTCCCCGGGCGCGTCGACTGCCCCGGCTGCTGGCCCTGCCCGCCGCCCGGCCCCTGGCCGCCCGAGCCCTGTCCGCCCGGCCCCTGGCCGCCCGGCAGGCCGGGGATCATGTGCGCGGTGACGTCCTTGCGGTAGTCCTCGATCGTGTACTCCCACTTGTTGTAGGTGTCCTCGCCGCGCTTGACGGTGTTGAACGCCTTCTTCCCGCTCTTCGAGTGCACGCCGACGATCCCCACCCCGCCGGGGGCGACTCCCTGCGGCTGACGCCGCGGGTTCGCGGTCGTCGACTGCTCGCCGACCCGGAAGCCGGAACTCGAGCCGAGCCCGAGTTCGCCCGGCTGGTTCTCCGCGCCGGCCTCTCCGCCCCCCTCGGTGGAGCAGGTCGAGACGACCCGGCCCGCCGCGCCGATCTTGAGCAGGCACCAGTCCTCGAACTTCGAGCCGCGGATCATCGGGTCGGTCCACTTCTTGCGCAGGAAGACCTGGCCCTTCTGGCCCTTTCGCGTCAGCTGTTCGAGCTCCGCGGGGGCCGCCCCCTGGTCCTGCTGGTAGGCCAGGATCCCGGCCGCGAACTGCTCCTGGATGAACATCAGGTCGGCTTCGCGCTCGCGCTGCTCGACCACCGACCACTCCTGGATCGCCATCCCCGCCAGGATCGACATCACCACCAGCATCGTCATCAGGCCGGCCAGCAGCACGCCGCGCTCCCCGCGGGGCGGGGCGGCGCGACGGGCGCGACGGGCGCGACGACGGAGCGGCGGCACCGGCGTTCCGGCTCAGCGCGCCGCGGCCGGGCAGGTGATGACCGTCGAGTCGGTGGCCGTCTTGCGCGAGGTGCAGGTGTCGAACCCCCCGGGCGGCGGAGGCGAGAGGCAGGCCCCCTGCTTGTTGCCGTTGTCGTACGCCGTGACCACGACCTTGTAGTCGGCCAGCGTCGGGCTCGGGCGCAGGTAGGTGTGGTTCTGGCAGCCGACCGGCAGCACCGGGGTGTCGGAGTCGCCCCAGCTGAACTGGTAGGCGGTGACCTGGCCGTCGGGATCGCTGGACACCGGGCAGAGCGTGATCGAGCAGGTGTAGGGGCTGGAAGAGCCGATGATCCCGATCTGCGGGGGCCCGGCGTCGACCGTCGGCGGCAGGTTGTCCAGCACGAAGTAGGTGGCCGAGGTGGAGGCCGTCGCCCCCTTGTTGTCCACCGTCGTCAGCGAGATGGTCAGGTCCTGGGGATTGTTGTAGGTCCGGACGATCGTCGTCGACGCGGTCACCTCGTTGTCCGGGTTCGCGACCCCCGGGTCGGGGTTGGTCGAGGCGATGCTCCAGCGGTACTCCACGATCTCGCCGTCCAGGTCCTCGCTCGACGCGCCGCTCAGGGTGACCTGCGAGCCGATCGGCGCCTGGTCCCGCGGCTGGATCGAGATCACCGCGGTGGGCTTCTCGTTGGTCGAGTTGATCTTGACGTCGACCGTCCCCTCGGCGGAGCCGCTCTTGACCCGCACCTTGGAGTCGGCGTTGGTCGTCAGGATGTCCTGGGCCTCGCCCCGCTCGTTGGTCTTGACCAGTTCCCCGCCGCTGGCCATCGTCCCGGCGCTGGCCGAGAAGCGCACGCCGATCCCGGACTGCGGCTGGCCGTCGGTGTTGAACACGACCGCGGTGATGGTCGAGCTGCCCGGGATGTCGGGCGCGTCGAGGTCCAGCGAGGCCGGGCTGGCCGTGACCTCGATCACCCAGTCGGACTCCGCGACGGGCTCGGAGTCGTCGCACGCGGCCGCGAACAGCATCAGGAGCAGGAGCAGCCCACAGGGCAGGATCGCTTTCGAGCGGAGCTTCATGGTCGTCACCCTGCCGCGGTTCGCGGCGTCGTCCATCACAGGTCGCTGTAGCTCGCGCCGTTGAGGGTGGTCCCGGACGCGCGACTTCGCACGTCCCAGATCCCCGCCGGCTGGGTCGGGTCGAGGCTGGTTTCGGGATCGGCCGGGACCTCCTCCCAGTCCGAGTCTCCGGTCATCGGATCGACCGGCATCTTGCGCAGGTACCCCTCGTCGACGAGCGCCGAGACGCTCGCGGGGTAGTAGCCCTTGTCGGCGAAGTACTGGTCGATCGTCTGGCGCAGGAGGAACAGGTTCGACTTCAGCACCGCCTCCTTGGCCTTGGTCTGCGCGTTGCGGTAGGTCGGCAGGGCGACCCCGACCAGGAGGCCGATGATCGCCACGACGACCAGCAGTTCGATCAGCGTGAAGCCGCGCTGGCGTCGCATCCGTCCTCCCCTCACCACGTCTTGTACTCGCTACCGTCGAGGGCCTTGCCCTCGGCGAGCGAGTAGACGTCGTACAGGTTCTGGCTGTCCCACATCTCGTCGTCCGGGTCCTGCTTGGACGAGCGCTTGCCCCACTCCGCCTCGCCGGTCAGCGGGTCGCGCGGGATGCGGCGCAGGAACTTGACCTTCAGTTCCTTGGCCAGGCCCAGGTCGAGTCCTTCGACCAGCACTTCGAGGTCGTCGGGCCAGTCCTCCGCGGTCGCGTCCTTCTTGGCCGAGGGCACGGTCTGGACCACGTAGTGGTACGAGTCGATCGCCCGCCGCATCTCGCGCAGGCTGCGCTTCAGCTCGATCTCCTGGGCGCGGCGCTCGAGCCGGTGCGCCACCGGCAGCGCGAGGCCCGCCATCGCCGTCAGCAGGAACACGACGACGAACAGCTCGACGAGCGTGACGCCGCGGTCCGGCGCGATGAGGGCGCGGCAACTCACGGCTTCTTCACGTCCAGGTTGGCCACGCGGAACGAGGCCGGCATCGGCTGCGCGTCGGGCCCGCGGACCTGCGCGGCGGCGAAGCCGAAGCCCGCGTTCCCCTGGTCGAGGGCGATGAAGCTCAGCCGCACCAGCGATCCGGTCCCGGAGGCCCCGGCGCTGCCTCCGCGCGAGGCCGACACCACGATCGTCCCGCCCTCGGCCGCCTCGACGGCCTGCAGGTCGTAGGCCGCCCCTCCCTGCTGCATGAACTCCCCGGGCTGCGCCGGGGGCACGAAGCGCAGGACCTTCTTGTCGTACCGCAGCTGGAAGTTGACCATCCCGACGTTTTCGGCCCCGGCGATCACGACGTCGACGGGAATGGCGTCGCCGGGCGCGGCCTGGGTGCGCGAGAGCGCCAGCCGGAGCTGGGCGACCGCGGTGCGCTTGGGCGGCTCGTTCGAGGGCTCGGCCTCCTCGCCTTCCGCTTCGCCGCCCTCGTCCGGTTCCTCCCCGGGCGCCGGGGCGTCCTCGCCCGCCCCGTCGGTGGGTGCCGGCTCGGCATTCGGGGCGACCGGCGGGGTCGGTGCCGCGGGCACCGTCCCGCGCGGCTTGCGCGGCGTCTCCGGGGCGGGAGCGGCCGGCGTCGGGGAGGGACCCGCGGCGGCGCGGTTCGCCCCGCCGCGTCCTCCGGCCGCGGCCGACCCGCCGCCCGGCCCGGCCGCGGCCGGGCGGGTCGTCATCTTCGAGGTCGTGCCGGGCGCGGCGCCCGGCGGCTTCGGCGGAGCGACGTCCTTCTTCAGCCCGAGCTCCTGCTCGATCTGGTCCCACGGGTTGTAGCCGTCGGCGAACGGGCTCTCGCCCAGCGCGTTCCGCGCGATCCCGCGCAGCTGGATCTGCTCCTCGGTCCCGACCCACAGCGGGACCAGGTCGACCGACTCGATGTTGGGCACGCGGACGATGTGCGGGGTGATCGAGATCACGAGGTCGGTCGTCTCGGCCTCGTCCTTGTTCTTGCCGAAGATCCGGTTGAGGATCGGGATATCCGAGATCCCGGCCACGCCGGAGAGCGACGAGCGCTCGGCGTCCTGCATCAGGCCGGCCAGCAGGTTGGTCTCGCCGTCTCCCAGCCGCAGGTTGGTCTCGACCGTCCGGGTGCCGATGATCGGCTGTTCCGTGCCGCCGGCCGCCGAGACCGACCCCTTCACCGCCGAGAACTCGAGCTTCATCTCGAGCGTGACTTCCTTGTTGTGGTGCACGCGCGGCTTGACGCCGATGATGATGCCGACGTTCTGGTAGGTGTACGAGGTGATCGGCACGATGTTGCCGCCGATCGTCTGCGAGGAGTTGAAGGTGGTGGCCGGGATCGGGACGCGGTCGCCGATCGTCAGCTTGCCCTCCTCGCCCTCGAGGATCCGGATCTGCGGCTTGGCGATCAGCTTGGTGTCGCTGTCCGACTTGAGGAAGCTGAACAGCACCGACGGAATCGGCCCCAGGCTCCAGAGCGCCGAGTTGTTGAGGATCCCGAGGTTGTTGAGCGGGATCAGGGCCTTGCCGTCCCCGAAGACCAGCGCCATCGTCTTCGACGACAGGTCGATCCCCAGGTCGCGCGTCCGGTTGCGGTTGACTTCCAGCAGCTCGATGTCGACGACGACCTCGCCCCGGGACTTGTCGTTGGCCCGGATGATCCGCTCGGCGACCTTGATCTTCTCGGGCGTGTCCTTGATCGTGATCGCGTTGAGCTGCGGGCTCTCGGCGACCCGCCGCATCTCGAGCAGCGAGCGCAGGATCCCCTGGACCTCCTTGGTCTCGGCGTTGGAGAGGTAGAAGGTCCGGATGACGTGGTCCTCGTACTCCTGGCGCTTCTGCCGGCTGTCCTCGGCGATCATGATCGTGTGGGCGTCGATCACCTTGTAGAAGTGCTTGTTCATCATCATGAGCTGGTCCATCGCCTTCTCGAAGGGGACGTTCACCAGCTCCACCGTGAGCTTCTTCTTGAGGTCCAGCTTGTCGTCGAAGATGAAGTTGATGCCCGAGGTCTTGGACAGGATGTCGTAGACCTCGCCGATCGTCTGGTCGGGGAACTTGAGCGAGAGCGGGACGTTCGAGGCCGGATCGAGCTTGGGCGGCCCCAGCTCCGCCATCTGGCGGTCGGCCTCGGCCTTCGCGCTGTCGAACTCGGAGGGCCGGGTCCGCTTGTACTCGAGCCGGTCGAGCGCCTTCTTCAGCTCGACCTGGGCGTACTCGTTGGTCGGGTCGAGGATCACGGTTTCCTGCAGCTCCTTGACCGCCAGCTCGAGCTGCCCGGCCTGCAGGTACTGGCGCCCGCGATCGAAGTGGGCCGCCGAGGCGCGCAGCTTGGCCCGCATCAGCGCCAGCTGGTTGCGCATGCTCGTCGGGTTCTCGGCGTTGGCCTTGGCGTAGGCCAGGACCGCCTCGTCCCACATCTCGCGCTCCGCGAAGGCCTCGCCCTTGCGATAGGCGTTGCTTCCGCTCGCGCATCCCGCCGCGACGAGCGCTGCCGCCAGCAGCAGCGCCAGCAGCAGCGCCGCGCGCCCCCGAAACACCTGCGTTCCGTTCCTCACCGTCCTGCCTCCGTCTCGGGCGCCGGTGCCGCTAGCGCTTGGGGGGCGCGGGGATCAGTCGCACGCTCTGCGTCTGGTCCGAAAAGCGCGGGTCCGTGTAGCTCACCACGACCTGATCGATGTCGATCTTCTTCACCACGAACTGGTTGTCGAGCACGTCGCCGACCTTGACGATCGCCGTCGTGGTCTTGCCTTCCTTCTTCTGGAGCGCCGCCAGGTACTCCTCGTTCTCCTGCAGCTGGGCGATGTAGGCGACGTAGGTGTAGCGGAAGGCGGGCGGCTGCGGCGGGGGGGGCGGCGGCGGGGGCGGCGGCGGCTCGGGGGGGAGCAGCGCGCGCCGCGCCGCTTCGGCCTGGCGTTCGCGCGCCAGCCGCGCCTCGCGCTCGACGCGCTCGACCTCGGCCCGGTGCTCGGCCTCCTTGCGGGCCCGCTCGGCCGCCACGGCCTCCGGGCTCTGGCTGTACTCGAACAGGTTGCGCTGCCGGTCGTAGGCTTCCTCCGCCTCGGGCCGCTCGAGCGGGATCGCCGGGATCTCGAGCATCGAGGCCAGCTGCTTGTCGAGCGGCGCCACCTTGTCGGCGGCGGCGCGCCCGGCCTCCTCTCCGCCGGCGCCGAAGAGCGTCGTCCGGTAGTTCCAGCCCAGGGCCGCCACCGCGACCACGAGCAGGCCCGCCAGCATCAGCTGCCGGCGCTGGGCTTCCGCGATCTTCATCGGGGCTCCGTCGGGCGCGCCGCGCGCCGCGGGGACGAGCTGCGCTTCGCCGCCTTGGCCTTGCGGTCGATCTCGTAGGCCCGCCGCAGCTCGGGGGCGTTGAAGTAGGTCTCGACGTCGACGCTGAGCTGGAGCAGCCGGCCGCCTTCCTGGCCGCCGCCCAGCGCGACCTGGCGCACGATCAGGAACTGGTCGAGCTCCTCCAGCCGGGCCAGGAACTGGCGCAGGTTCTCGTAGCCGGCGGTCAGCGGGAAGCTGAAGGCCATCGCCTCGATCCCCTCCGCCGCCAGCGACTGGTTGCCGACCTGGACCTTCTCGGCGCGCACGTTGAAGTCGCGGCCGACCCCGTCGAGCGCGCGCTGGAACGGGACCATCCGGTCGCGCTTGGTCGCGAGCATCTCGTCGTAGAAGCGGTTGACGCCGTCCTGGATCCCGGCGACGTGGTCGTGGACCCGCCGGAGCTGCGCGAGCGCCTCGGCCGACTTCTTCTCGGTCGCCGCGTCGCTCTGCTTCTCGGCCTCGATCCGGGCGATCTCCGCCTGCCGCGGCCGCACGAACAGGCTCCAGAGGACGCCGTCGAGCAGCAGCAGCGGCAGCAGCAGGAGCAGCAGCCGCGGCGCGGCGCGGCGCACGTCGAAGCGCTGCGCGGGCGGCGGCGCCGGGCGGGCCGCGGTTCCGTTGAGGGGCGTGGGCGCGCTCATCGGTCGCCTCCCGCGGGGGGATCGGGACTGGGTGGCGGGTTGTCCCGCCGGCGATAGCCGGTTTCCGGGGAGCGGTTGGGGTTGATCCGCGGCTTGAGCACCGGCTTGCCGTCGATCTCGCCGACCTCGACCGGGGGCGGCTTCGCTCCGGGCG
>CAYZDB010000100.1:0-9595 GCA_964476985.1 uncultured Acidobacteriota bacterium
ATGACGTCGCCGTTGAACATGTGGAACCACTCGGCGTTCCGGACACCGCCGGCCCGGCTCCCGAGGAGCGGGTGCGCGTCGTGCTCCATCAGCCAGCGGTCGAGGTCGAACAGGTAGAACTGCTTCGACCAGAGCATCCCGGCGAGCGCCTGCCGGTGGACCCGGCGCTCGTCCTCGGTCAGCGAAGGGGGCGTGATCTTGCCGTAGAACTCGTCGGCGTCGGCGATCCGCGCGGCGAAGCTCTCGTCGAACGCCTTTCCGAACGCGTCGCGGGGGAGCGCCGCGGCGAGGCGGAGCCGGACGACCTGGCTCCCGCCCGCCGGCACGTCGAGGATGTAGCGGGCCGCGGCCTTGGTGCCGGTCTTCGCCGGGTCCACCGCGCCGATCTCCCCGTCGACGACGTACCGGTGGAACGCGTCCTTCACGTACGGGGACGAATTCGGCTGTCCCCAGAGGCGCTCGGCGTTGCTCTCGTTCTCGGTGAAGAGAAGTTCCGGCTTGCCGTCGCAGGCCAGGGTGTACGGGCCCAGCTCGGGATGGTCGGCGCGGATGGTCCCCGGTCCCGCTTCCGCCAGGAGCGGTTTCTCTCCACCCTCGTCCCACGACCAGGTGTTCCGGAACCAGAGCGTCGGCAGCAGGTGCACGCGCGTCGCCTCGGGCCCGCGGTTGTGGACGGTGATCCGGACCAGGAGGTCCTCCGGGCCGTCCTTGGCGTACTCCAGCACGACGTCGAAGTAACGGTCCTCGTCGAACGCCCCAGTGTCGAGCAGCTCGTACTCCATCTCCTCGCGCGAGCGTCCGCCGTTCGTCTCGATCAGGTCGCCGTAGGGGAATGCGCACTGCGGGTACTTGTAGATCGACTTCATGTACGAGTGCGTCGGGGTCGAGTCGACGTAGAAGTAGTACTCCTTGACGTCCTCGCCGTGGTTCCCCTGGCTGTTCGTCAGGCCGAAGAGCCGCTCCTTCAGGATCGGGTCCCGCTCGTTCCAGAGCGCGAGCGCGAAGCAGAGGCGCTGCCGGTCGTCGGAGATCCCTCCGATGCCGTCCTCGCCCCAGCGGTAGGCGCGCGAGCGGGCCTGGTCGTGCGTGAAGTAGTCCCACGCGTCGCCGTTCGCGCTGTAATCCTCGCGCACCGTTCCCCACTGCCGCTCGGAGAGGTAGGGGCCCCACTTCTTCCACGGGATCCCCTGCTCGCGGGCGTCAGTCAGGCGCTTCTGCTCGGTGCACTCGCTGCGGTCCTTCGGTCGAGTCGAGCGGGCCATGGTGGGACCCCCTTTCATCATCGAGCGGGCTCCCTGGACAGCGGGGCTATCCAGCCGGAGTCGAGCAGGTAGTCGTACAGATGCCCGGTGGGGGGAGCGACCCGGATGTTGTCCGCCGTCACATCTCCCCACGCCGGGTAGCTCAGCTGGGCCGGGTCGAGGCGCGAGCGGCGAAGCAGGTCCGGGAGCCGGGAGGCGTCGACCGGGTAGACGTAGAGCTTCACGTTCTCGGCCAGCAGCTTCCCCATCGCCTCCAGTGCACCGCCGACCATGCCGTCGTAGTAGCTCGCCTCGAGCAGCTCAAGCACGGCCGGGAGGCCCATGACGAAGCGCAGCGGCTCCGCGGTGTAGCGGCGCAGGTGTTCCGTCAGCCGGTACGACCGGGTGTAGCGCGTGATCGCGACCGGGGCGCCGAGCTTCAGCAGCTCGTCGGTGCGCCGGAGGATCTCGTCGTCGCTCGGCGTCTCCTCGCGGCGCGCCGGCTGGAGCGAGATCTCGAACAGGGAGAGCGGCTCCCGCTCGGCGCCGGGGAACTCCCGCTGGAAGCGCGTGCGTGCCGCCGCGAGCATCGCGCCGTAGACCGGCTTGACCGTGCGGAAGAGGCCTCGCTCGAGCAGGATCGGTCGCTTCCGCAAGGCCTCGGTGGGAGGCACGATCGGGCCTTCGGTCGGCAGGACGATCGCGTTGGCGTATCCGTCGCGGACCGCCTTCACCGCGACCCGCCGCGGGTCGAGGTCCGGGAAGGCCGGCCCCGACATCTCGACCGCGTCCAGTTCGATCCGCTCCAGCGACAGGCCGGAGAACAGCGCGGCAAGCAGGGTCGTCGGGGTCGCGCGCTCGTAGTAAACGCCGTGGAGCAGGTTGACGCCGAGAATCCCCAGCGCCTCCTGCTGCAGGAGGTTCGCCGGATCGCGCAGGTTGACGTGGAGCAGGACCTGGCTGGGCGCGCCGCGCGGCTCGGTCTGGAAGCGCAGCCCGATCCAGCCGTGGCACTCGTTGGTCCCGGCGTAGTTGCGGGCAGCAACCGTGTCGGCGAAGGCGAAGAACGTCGTGTCGGCACCACGCGCGGCGTCGAGGCGCGCCACCAGCAGGCCGTACTCGTGGTCCAGCATCGCCAGCAGGCGCTCGCGCGAGACGTAGCGCCCGGCCTTGCCGTAGACCGCGTCGCTGACCGCCATGTCGTAGGCCGACATCGTCTTGGCGACCGTTCCGGCGGCGCCACCCACCCGGTAGAACCACCGCGCCACCTCCTGGCCGGCGCCGATCTCGGCAATCGTCCCGTAGATCGTGGGGTCCAGGTTGAGCGAGAGCGCCTTCTGCTGCGTGGGAAGTTCGTTGGACATCGCTGCCATCCCCCTCAGTGTCCACCCAGGACGCCGATCGCAACCTGGGCGCAGATGATCTTCAGGATCGTCATCGAGGGGAAGATCGTCGCGAAGGCGACGTCGATCCGATCGCTCTGGAGCGCCCGGTTCGCGAAGGCGAGGATCGCCGGGTTGCCGGCCGTTCCCGATGCGACGCCGAAGAGATCGTCGGTCGAGAGCCGGAAGACGAAGTGCCCGAGAACCAGGACGCTCAGCATCGCGACGAGGAGAATCGCCGCTCCCACCGCGAGCAGCGTGAGCCCCGTCTCGGCCACGGCCTTGACGAACGGCGCGCCCGCCCCGAGGCCCACGGCCGCGAGAAAGAGCGTCAGCCCGAAGTTGCGCAGCGTGAGATTCGCCGACAAGGGGATGTGCCAGGAGAGGGAGCCGCTCCGTCCGAGCCGGCCGAGAACGAGTGCGACGAGCAGCGGTCCGCCCGCGAGTCCGAGCGAGAAGGCGCCCACCCCGGGAATCGGCACATCGATCAGTCCGAGCAGGACGCCAAGCGACATGCCCAGGCCGATCGAGACGTACGAGAATTCGGCGGTCGACTTCAGGGAGTCGCCGAAGAACCGGCGCAGGCGCGGGAGCACCTCCCGGGGCGCCAGGACGGTGACCCGGTCGCCGTACTCGAGCACCAGGTCGGGCGCCGGAAGGAGGCTGGCGTCTCCGCGGCGGACCTCGGCGACTCGTGCCAGGACGCCGACGGGAAACACCAGTCCGCCGATCGCCCGGCCGACCACGGCCGGCTGGGACACGAACAGCCGCGCGACGTCCAGGTGGCCGCGATCGGTTGCGAGCCGGCCGGGATCGAGCCGGCCGAGGGCGAGGCGGGCCTGCTCGAGCGCCGCCGGAACGCCGAACAGGAGTACGCCGTCGCCGGCCGCGAGGCGGAGTTGCGGGTCCGGCAGGCGGTTCGAGCCCCCCTGCCGGATGGCCACGAGGTCGACTCCTGCCGGCAGCTGCTCGACGAGCTCCGCGACGCCGATCTCCCGCGCCACCTCCAGCGTCAGCTCGAGCGGCTTGAGCGGCGCCGGTGGCGGGGCCAGGCGTGGCTTGAGAAGGTACGGGAAGGCGAAGAGGCACAGGATCGGGCCGATGACCCCGAACGGGTACGCGATCGAGTACCCGATCGTCGGATCGCCGTTCCCGGCGGCGTCGATCGCGGCCTGGAGCGTCGGCGTGCTCGTCAGCGAGCCGGCAAAGAGACCCACCGCGTATTCCGGCGAAACGCCTGTGGCGCGGCCCAGCGCCAGCGCCACGCCGAGCGCCCCGAGTACGCCCAGCGCGGCGAGGGCATTCCACTTGAGGCCTGGTCCGCGCAGGCCGGCGAAGAACTGCTTGCCGTACTGGATCCCGATCCCGTAGAGGAACATCGCCAACCCGATCGAACTCACCAGCCCCGGTGGCGCGGCGTGCGGTGCGATCGCGCCCAGCGCAAGCCCGGCGAACAGCACCGCCCCGATCCCGAGCGAGAAGCCGAAGACCGAGATCTGTCCCACCGCGTATCCCAGGCCGATCGCCGCGAAGAGCGCGAGCAGCGGCGACTGTTCCAGGATGACCCTGACCGCCTCCAGCATGCCCCCTCCCGACCCGACCTAGCGCGCGTTGCAGCCGGCGCTGCGAAACAGGTCCAGCGCGCGGGCCACGACCTCGGGCGACGCCGCCGGCTTGTTGGCCAACGGGTAGTCGAGTCCGAGTTGATTCCACTTGAACGACCCGAGCTGGTGGAACGGCAGCACTTCCACGCACTCCACATTCTTCATCCGGGCGGCGAACTCCGCCACACCGCCGACATTCGCCGGGTCGTCGTTCACGCCGGGAACGAGCACGTACCGGATCCAGACCGGCTTTCCCATGGCCGCGAGGCGCTCCGCGAACCGAAGCGTCGGTTCGATCTCGCGCCGCACGAGGTCCCGATAGACCGCCGGCACCCAGGCCTTCACGTCGAGCAGCACCAGGTCCACGCTCTCCAGGTACTCGTCGGTCGCCCGCACCCCCAGGAAGCCCGAGGTGTCGAGCGCGGTGTGCAACCGCATCGACTTCACCGCTTCGAAGACGCGTCTCGTGAAGGCCGCCTGGACCAGCGGCTCGCCGCCGGAGATCGTGACCCCGCCCTTCATCGCGCGCAGCGCGGGGGCGAAGTCCCCGAGCCGGGTCACGACGCGCTCCAGCGCGACGCGCGTCCCGTCCTTCAGGTGCCAGGTATCCGGGTTATGGCAGTACTGGCACCGCAGCGGGCAGCCGGACACGAACAGCGTGACCCGCACGCCCGGCCCGTCGAGCCGCGAGCCGGTCTCGTAGGAGTGGACGTAGCCGAACGCCCCCTCGCCGTCCGCATAGCCCTCGGTCGGCGGCGCGTCGGGCGACCGGTCGTGACGCAGCTCGTGGCGGCTCCCGCCTGGAAGGTCGTTGCCGCCCGCGGGAGGAAGCGTCATCTCACATCCCTCCGTGGAACGTGCGCTCGATCACGTCGCGCTGCTGCTCCTTCGTGAGCCGCACGAAGTTCACCGCATATCCGGAGACCCGGATCGTGAGCTGCGGGTACTTGTCCGGGTGCTCCATCGCGTCCCGTAGCGTCTCCGGGCTGACCACATTGAGATTCAGGTGAAAGCCCCCCTGGCCAAAGTACATGTCGAACGCGTCGATCGCGCCCTGCAGGCCCTCCTCCTCGCTCAGCCGCGTCACCGCCGGCACGACCGACAGCGTGTAGCTGATCCCGTCCTGCGCGTGCTCGTAGGGCAGGCGCGCGACCGAGAGGCAGGATGCCAGCCAGCCGTGCGCGTCCCGGCCGTGCATCGGATTCGCCCCCGGGGCGAACGGCTCGCCGGCTCGACGGCCGTCCGGGGTGTTGCCCGTGTTCTTGCCGTACACCACGTTCGAGGTAATGGTCAGCACCGACTGCGTGTGCGTCGCGCCGCGATACGTCGGGTGCTTCCGGAGGTGGCCCATGAAGCGCTTCACCAGGTCCGCCGCCAGCTCGTCGACTCGGGGGTCGCTGTTCCCGAACTTCGGGAAATCGCCGCTGACCTCGTAGTCCACGACCAGCCCGTCCTCCCGGCGGACCGGTCTCACCTTCGCGTACCGGATCGCGGAGAGGCTGTCCGCGGCGATCGACAGGCCCGCGATGCCGAAGGCCATCGTCCGCAGCACGTCGCGATCGTGCAGCGCCATCATGAGGCGCTCGTAGTTGTAACGATCGTGCGAGTAGTGGATGCAGTTCATCGCGTGCACGTACGTCCGGGCGAGCCAGTCCATCATCTCGTCGAACTTCGCCAGGACGTCGTCGTACTCGAGACGCTCGCCCTCGACGGGGCGGTTCCGGGGCCCGATCTGCTTCCCCGTCACCTCGTCGCGCCCACCGTTGATCGCGTACAGCAGGCACTTCGCCAGGTTGACCCGCGCCCCGAAGAACTGCATCTGCTTGCCGAGCCGCATGGCCGACACGCAGCAGGCGATGCCGTAGTCGTCGCCGTAGAGCGGCCGCATCAGGTCGTCGTTCTCGTACTGCAGCGCGGACGTGGTCCGGCTCGTCTCGAGGCAATGGCGCTTGAAGGGCTCCGGCAGGCTCCTGGACCACAGGACCGTGAGGTTCGGTTCGGGCGCGGGTCCGAGATTCGTGAGCGTGTGCAGCATTCGGAAGCTCGTCCGCGTGACCAGCGGCTTCCCGTCCGTCGCCATGCCACCGATCGACTCGGTGGCCCAGTAGGGGTCGCCGGAGAACAGCGCGTCGTACTCGGGAGAGCGCAGGAACCGGACGATGCGCAGCTTCATGACGAACTGATCGATCAGCTCCTGCGCCTCTGCCTCGCTCAGCGTCCGCTCCGACAGGTCGCGCTCGATGTAGACGTCGAAGAAGCTCGACACGCGACCGACCGACATGGCGGCGCCGTTGTTCTCCTTGACGGCCGCGAGGTAGCCGAGATAGGTCCACTGCACGGCCTCACGCGCGCTGGTCGCGGGCCGGCCGATGTCGAAGCCGTAGGACGACCCCATCGTCTTCAGGTCGGCCAGGGCGCGCAGCTGGTCCGCCAGTTCCTCCCGCAGGCGCAGCACCTCGTCCGAGGGCCAGCGCGCGTCCAGTTCGGCCCGCTCGGCCCGCTTCGCCTCGAGCAGCCGGTCGACGCCGTACAGCGCGATGCGCCGGTAGTCGCCGATGATCCGGCCCCGCCCGTAGGCGTCCGGGAGGCCGGTGATGATGTGCGAGCGCCGGCAGGCGAGGATCTCCGGCGTGTACAGGTCGAAGACGCCGTCGTTGTGCGTCTTGCGGTACCTCGTGAACGCGTCCTGCAGGCCGGGCGGCAACTGCTGCCCCGTCGCCTCCAGGCCCGAGACGACCATCCGGTAGCCGCCCACCGGCATGATCGCACGCCGGAACGGTCGGTCGGTCTGCAGGCCGACGATGACCTCGTTGTCCCGATCGATGTAGCCCGGTCCGTGGGACGTGATGGACGCGGGAACCGTCACGTCGACGTCCAGCACGCCCTTCTCGATCTCCTCCCGGAAGCAGGGCTGCAGGCGGCTCCAGACGGCGAGCGTCTTCGGCGTCGGCCCGGCCAGGAAGTCGCCTCCGGCGACGTAGGGCGTGACGTTGCCGACGATGAAGTCGCGCACGTTGATCTCGCGCTTCCACGCGTACCCCGCGAAGCCGCGCCACGGGTCCTTCGGTTCCGCCTGAGCCATGGGTGTCTCCTCGCCCCCCGGTGGACTGCCGTTCGTCGTGCGTCCGCCCGGGTCTCGACGCGGGCCGCGACAACGGGAGCGCGCCGGCCCGCGGCCGGCGCGCCCTCCGCTCGCTCCAGAGGCGTGCGGCCTAGCAGAGCGTCAGGTTGGCCGCCAGGCCGCCCTCGCTCGTCTCCTTGTACTTGTTGCTCATGTCCCGGCCCGTCTCGGCGAGCGTTTCGATCGTCGTGTCGAGGTCGACCCGGTGCCGGGTCTCGATCTCGTTGCTGGCGATCATGTAGGCGATCCAAGCCTTGACGGCGCCGAAAGCGCAGCGCTCGATGCACGGGACCTGGACGTAGCCGGCGACGGGATCGCAGGTCAGCCCGAGGTGGTGCTCCAGGGCCGATTCGGCGGAGTTCTCGACCATCTGCGGCGAGCTGCCGAAGACCTCGGCGATGAAGGCCGCCGACATCGCCGACGCGACGCCGATCTCGGCCTGGCAGCCCCCTTCGGCTCCCGACAGGGTGGCGTTGTGCTTGCCCAGGTACCCGATCGCCGCGCCGGCCAGCAGCCCCTTCCGGATCTGCTCCTTGGAGATCCTGCGCTGGCCCTCCGCGAGGCCCGCGACGATCGCGGGCATGACCCCGGCCGAACCGCCGGTGGGCGCGGTGATAACCAGGTGGCCCCGCGCGTTCTCCTCCGAGGCGGCGAGGGCGAAGGCCGAGACCATCGCGATCGCGCGGTCCGTCTCGTACTTGTCGTCCTGGGCCCGGGCGTAGACCGTGGCCGCCTTCGAGTGGAGCTTGATCGGACCCGGGAGATAGCCTTCCTTCGCCGCCAGTCCCGACTTCACGGTCGCCAACATCGCGTTGCCGATCTTGTCGAGGAAGGCGTTGATCTCGGCCTCGGACTTGCCCGAGACGGCGATCTCGTTGGCCATCATCAGCTGCGAGATCGACAGGTTGTTGCTCTCGGCGTGCTGGCGCAGCTCCTTCATCGTGGCGTAGGGGTACTTCGGCTGCCCCTTCTTCGGCGGTTGGTAGCCCTTCCACTCGATGAAGCCGCCGCCGACCGAGTAGTACTCCAGCTCGTACACCGCCTGGTCGCCGGCCATCAGCTTGCAGGTCATCGTGTTCGGGTGCGGGAAATCGCCCTTGGGGCTGTCGTAGATCACGTCGGCCAGCGAGAGCTGGAATGTCTTGTCGCCCAGCTGCACCGGATAGGACTGGCCCGGCTTGGCCGCCATCTCGTCGAGGAACAGCGGGTCGACCGTCGCCGGCTCCTTCCCCAGCAGCCCCGCCAGCGTCGCCCGCTCGGTACCGTGCCCCTTGCCCGTCGCGCTCAGGCTGCCGTACAGGTGGACCTTCAGCCCGGTCGCCTTGGCCAGCTGCTCCGGCGGCAGCTTGGTGCAGCGCTGGTAGAAGTCGTAGGTGATCCTCATCGGCCCGATCGTGTGCGAACTCGACGGCCCCGGCCCTACCTTGTAGAACTCCTCGAGGATCGTCATCACCGGCCCCTTCGACCGTGCAACGACGTCGAGATCCTTCGACATCGAGGCCCCCATGGCCGCCGGCTTTGGAGGCGGAGGCGGAGGTGGCGCGGCTTCCGCCGACGCGCGCGCCGTACGTTCCTCGCGCGACATGTCGCAGCCGGTCATGACAGCCGCCGCCCCGATCACGGCACTTCTCATCAGGAACGAACGTCGATCGGTGCCCTCGGGAGCGTGTTCCTCCGCCGCTACGGGCGGGACCCGCCTGCTATCGATTGGCATGCTTCTCGTCCTCCCAGGTCTGTCGACCTCGTTGCGCCCCTCTCACTCCTAGTCCTGGCTCTGGATCCCGTCGAGATAGCCCTTTGCCCCGGTCGCGAGGTGCGCCGCATTGCCTTCGTCGGTGTCGATGTGCATGGCCAGCGCGTAGCTCGGGTCGACCCGTACCAGCACATCACCGAAGATGAGTTCCCGGTCCCCGGTCACGCGCACCCGAACGAACGACTTGTCTCGAACGCCGTAGCGCAGCGCGTCTTCCGGCGTCATGTGGATGTGGCGCAGTGCGCAGATCACCCCCCTGTCAAGCACGACGCTCCCGGCGGGACCCTCGAGGGTGCAGCCCGGCGTGTCCTTGATGTCGCCGCTCTCGCGGATCGGCGCGTGGACGCCGAGCTTGAACTGCTCGGTCATCGCGATCTCGACCTGCGTGGACTTCCGGGTCGGTCCCAGCACCCGGACGCGATCGATGCGCCCCTTGGGACCGACGATCGTCAGCTGCTCCTTGCACGCGTACTGCCCCGGTTGAGAAAGGTCGG